>PMHC01000185.1 GCA_003156495.1 Acidobacteriaceae bacterium | reverse complement strand
AATCCCTGCAGGCCCACCAAAACAATACCTGATAAGCACAAGAAAATAGATATATCCAGATCGGATCGAACCACGCTCGATTCCTTTTGTACTCTTGCACGCGTTTTGACCGCTTCACGGTTGCAAAATCGCGAGCACTGTACCAGGAGCATTTCTGCGCAAGAAATTAATGATTGTCACTCGCGCCGGCGCAGCCAAACTGAGCGATGAAAAGTCGCCGTAGCCACTGCCGGTGCGCATTGAGATAGGCCGGGAACAGCTCCGGCTGCGCGGGGTCAAAAATCGGTTCGTTCCAATCGAGATGCGCCGGAGTTGGGGCAGATTCGGCATGGCTGGTTACCTCGGATGGCGCACCGATATGGTTGCCAAGATACCGATTCCTCTCGAAGCGAATATTGGAAGCGCCGCCCCAGCCGGGAGCAATCATGTAACTTCCATCCTCATTGCGCGCAACCTCGTGCCCGTAGTGGCCGGTACCTAGCGCATAAAATAGATTGGAGCGGAAAAGAGCATCCGTCGACCAGCCATCCCATTGGCTCACAAGAAGAATTTGCACATCGTCGGCGGGCGCGATGTAAATCGCATTATGCTGAATAACAGAGTGGTCGGCGCCACTCAAATTAAAAATGCGGGCGTGATCGTTGCGGCTGATGTTATATTCCACCCGCGTTCCCGTATTGCCGATGTTATGATTCTGGTCGCGCTTAACAGGCGTGCAAATAAGCATGAATCCGCCGTCATTGTCGTGGCTGTAGTTATGGCGAAAGACCGTATTGCGCGAATTGTAATCCGAATCAAAACCTTCACCATCCTTGGTGGAGTGGGTAAAAGCAGCTTCGTTGTATTCAAAAACAGAGTTATCGGCGCTCCACGGCCAGATGCCCGCATTAAAACTGCCGGCGCGGCGATTACAGCGCAAAACGATGTTATGTTCGATGTGGGCTCCATCAGTGGCCCACGGAACAATGCCGTCGCCGCCGATATCTTCCGCGTAGTTATCGCGAATCATTACGTGCAGGCTCGGATGCCACTTAGTGCGGTCCACCTGGTCGCTCTCTCCGGCAATAGCCGAGCGATCTACTTTCCAGATCACGTTGCGTTCAATAACAAGATCGTCAAAGTTACTTGGAACGCGGCTGCCTATGGTACGAAAAACAATGCCGCCCGTCTCCTTGAATTTCTCGGAACCATTAACATCGTGAATATATAGATCAGAGACCCGCACGTGATGCAACGTGCCGCAATTGACGGCGGCAATCAGAACGCCGCGCCGTAGGGCGGGAGTAGCTCCGTGATTAGTGATTTCCAAATGCCGGACTTCAACCTGCGGGGCGTTTTCAATGTGCAATACGCTCTCGACAGCGCCTTCGCCGTCGATACGTGGCAAAGCTCCATCCCCGTAGCGGTCAACGACTATCGGATTTTCATTCGCGCCAGAGTCCGTTAGAGACAATTGGCCCTGCCAGCGCGATCCAGAACGCAGAAGGATATGATCACCAGGACGGAAGCCACCCTGATTGACTTTTTGCAGAGTTCGCCAGGCAAGAGACGGCGAGATCCCCGCATGAGAATCATCGCCATGATGTGAATCCACATAATAAGTCGTGGCATTCAGCGACGCGGTAAAAAACAGAGTCGATGCAAGAATAAGATAGAACCGATTCACGCGAAACGCTCCATAACCTGCCGCACAAGCAGCTATAGATAATGCGCCGGGAAGATATAGACTCCTCCGCGCCTATGGCTTCCAGCGCAGAATCGGCTTGCGCGCCGCCTGCACCTCGTCGAGGCGCGAAATGCGCGTCGAGTGCGGGGCCGTTTTTACTAACTCGGGCGTCTCTTCAACTTCGCGGGCAATCGCGCGCATGGCCGCGACAAATGCGTCCAGCTCTTCAAGCGGCTCACTTTCAGTTGGCTCAATCATCATCGCGCCATGCACGATCAGCGGGAAGCTCACCGTGTAGGGATGGAAGCCGTAATCGATCAGCCGCTTGGCGATGTCGCCAGTCTTGACGCCGCGCGCCGCCTGCCGCTTGTCGCTGAAGACCGCTTCGTGCATCGAGGCGGTTTTGTACGGCAGTTCGTAAAGGTCTTCGAGTTTTTTGCGCAGATAGTTGGCGTTCAGCACCGCGTCTTCTGTCGTTTGCCGCAGGCCGTCCGGTCCGTTGGCCAGGATGTAGGCCAGCGCGCGGAAAAAGACGCCGGCATTGCCGTAGAAGCTGCGCACCCGCCCGATCGATTGTGGCCGGTCGTACTGCCAGCGCTTCGCGCCGTTCTTGTCTTGGACAAGCACGGGAATCGGCAAAAACGGCTCCAGAAATTTTTTGCAGGCCACCGGACCCGAACCTGGCCCGCCGCCACCGTGCGGAGTCGAAAAGGTTTTGTGCAGATTCAAATGCATCACGTCGACGCCGAAATCCCCCGGCCGCGTTTTGCCGACGAGCGCATTCATGTTCGCGCCGTCCATATAAAACAGCGCGCCCTTGGCGTGCAGAATTTCGGCGATCTTGCCCACCTGGCTCTCGAAAACCCCCAGTGTCGAAGGATTGGTGAGCATCAGCGCCGCGGTCTGCTCGTCGACCTGACGCGCCAGCGCTTCAAGATCGATACCGCCCTCGGCATTCGATTTCAGATTTTCGACCGTGTAGCCGCAGGTGGCCGCCGTCGCCGGATTGGTGCCGTGCGCCGAGTCGGGAATAATCACTTTTTTGCGCGCATTGCCGCGCGACTCGTGCCAGGCGCGCGCCAGCATGATTCCGGTCAGTTCGCCATGCGCGCCGGCGGCCGGCTGCAGCGTAATCGCATCCATGCCGGTAATCTCGAGCAAACAGCGCTGCAAAAGGTCGATCACTTCAAGCGCGCCCTGCGCCAGCGATTCGGGCCGGTAAGGATGCGCCTCGGCCAACCCTTCGGTGCGCGCCACAACCTCGTTAACGCGCGGGTTGTATTTCATCGTGCACGAACCCAGCGGATACATGCCGAGATCGATGGCGTAGTTCCATGTGGAAAGCCGCGTGAAGTGGCGCACGATTTCAACCTCGCTCAGCTCCGGCAGCGCGGCACTCTGCATGCGATAGGTATCGCCCAACAGGGCAGCGGCGTCAACTGAAGGCACGTCGAGCGGCGGCAGCATGTAGGCGTGCTTGCCCGGCGCGGAAATTTCGAAGAGCAGCGCTTCATTCTGCGTGGGGTGCTGGCGGACTTTACCGGTGCCCTGTGTATTCGAAAGTGGATTCGTTGCCATATTCGACCTCAATCCTTGTTAGTCTCATTCCTCTATAAAACAATCAAGCGCAAATTCCATTCCACTGCTTTTTTGCTTTATATGCTCGACCCTAACTTGCCTTGCATTTTCTATTCGCTTTGCTCTTTCTCGCTTTGTTTCTTCGAGATATGTTTTTGCTTTGTAACAGGGCACGACTTCAGTCGTGCCGCTAAATCAAAATCAGACTTCGGGCTTTAGCCCCTGCTGCGCTTTCTTCTTGGCGAGCGATCGATAGCAAAATGGATAATCTTCGCCATTTTGCACCAATCCCGCTTTCACCGGATTTTGCGCGATATATTCGCGATGCGTTTCAAAACTCTCCCTATCCATTACCTGCACCTCGAAAAACCCGCGCTGCCAAACCTCTCCTTTAAACCCCAACTCATGCGATAGACGATAGGAAAATCTACCCTTGATTAGTTGCATCGCCTTCTCTACGGTCATTTCATTGCTCACCGTTAACAGCAAATGCAAATGATCTGGCATGATGACGAAATCGTGCAATTCGAACTTTCGTTCCGCGACCAGCGAACGAAGCACATCAATGAGCAGCTCCGCATTGCGTTCCGATTGCAGAAGACTGCGGCCCATGCTCGTCTTCGTCGTCGTGAAAAAAGTGCGTGACGGATTGAGAATATTTTCTGCGGACGCATTTCTGCCTGGTTGCGCCATGGCAGGGGCTAAGGCCCACTCCTTTTCCTACCGCCATTGCGGCACGACTAAAGTCGTGCCCTGTTACAAGACCCATGCTTCCAATTCCTGCAAAAATGCAATGGAAAAATGCAGCCATTGCATTCCGTTAAACGGGCTAGACAAGCTAAAGTTCGTATTCTTCGAGCTAAAACCCACAGCTTTAGCTCGTACCCATTAATGCGTCGCCAACGCCTTGGCCGCCGCGTCAATCTGTTCGCGCTTTACCACTTCAGTCGCGCACCAAAGCGTGCAATTTTTCAATTCCGGATACCAGCGGCCGAGCTCAACGCCGCCGACAATCTTGTTGGCCAGCAGCCGCTGGCTCAAAGCCGAGGGCGCTTCTTCGGTTTGCAAAACAAATTCGTGAAAGCGCGGCGCGCCGGCGAAACGCAACTTCTCGCCCGGTACAGCGGCCAGCGTCTTCGCCGCATAGTCGGCCTTGGCAAGATTCTGTTCGGCCAGCTCGCGAATTCCCTCTTTGCCGTAAACCGAAAGAAAGATCGTCGCCATCAGCGCCACCAGCGCCTGATTGGTGCAGATGTTCGATGTCGCCTTCTCACGCCGAATGTGCTGCTCGCGCGTGGAGAGGGTGAGC
>PMHC01000055.1 GCA_003156495.1 Acidobacteriaceae bacterium | reverse complement strand
TTGGTGTGGGTGCGCTGGCCGCGAACCGGCAAGGACCGCCGGTGCCGCGTGCCGCGATAGCTCTGGATGTCGATGAGACGCTTGATGTGCATGGAGACGTCTTTGCGCAGATCTCCCTCCACATCGCCTTCGTCCTCGATCACCTGACGGATACGGTTGACCTCTTCCTCGGTCAGATCCTGGACTTTTTTGAAGGCGTCAACATTCGCCTTTTCCAGAATTCTGCGCGAGCGAGGATTGCCGATTCCGAAGATGTAGGTAAGCGCGATCCGTGCCTGCTTTTCGCGGGGCAGATCGACGCCAGCTATACGTGCCATGGAATTTCCTTCGCTGCTACGGGTTGTGTGCCCCCGGCATCTCGCCGGTTCGCACGATGGTTGCGGTATCTTTCCCGAGGTTCATCGCAAGCCTTGCTTCAAGCTAACTCGCCTCGTAACAACTATCCGTCGTCAGTAATCAGTTAAAAGCATGCCGAATTAATTTGCATGAAACTGACCACTGCTTACTGATAACTGCCAATGGAATTCACCGCATCTTGTCAGGTCTTGCTTATCCCTGGCGCTGTTTATGCTTCGCGTTTTCGCAGATCACACGCACCACACCGTGACGCGTAATGACCTTGCACTTGGAGCAAATCTTTTTTACCGATGCACGAACCTTCATGATTGTTACCCTTCTCCGCGCTAAACAGACAGCGCGAAAACTTGTTTTCAGCCTCTAGCTGCTAGCCTCTAGCTTGCTGGCACAGAGCTTAAGCCAAAGGCTCTGCACAAAAAGCTAGGGGCTAGTAGCTGAGAGCTAGAAGCTATTTGTACCGGTACACGATCCTTCCGCGATTCAGGTCGTAAGGACTCAGCTCGACGGCCACGCGATCGCCGGGCAAAATCCGGATGAAATTCTTGCGCATCCTTCCCGAGACATGGGCCAAGACCTCATGGTTATTCTCGAGCTTGACCTTGAACATGGCATTCGGCAGCGTCTCTTGGACAACCGCCATTACCTCAATCGCATCTTCTTTCGACAATCGGCACCACTTCTGCCGGGCAATGATCCCGGCTGTTTTAGACCAAATATTCGGTCAAAATTCTCGGCCCATTCACGGTCACCGCGACCGTATGTTCGAAATGGGCGCTCATGCTTCCATCGCTGGTGACGGCAGTCCAGCCATCGTCCAGCACCTTTACGTCGGGCCCGCCGGCGTTGACCATCGGCTCGATGGCGATTACCATGCCCGCCTTCAACTTCATGCCCCGGCCCGCACGGCCGTAATTGGGCACCTGCGGATCCTCGTGCATCCGCGTACCAATGCCATGGCCGACAAAATCACGCACCACGGAAAATCCCGCGTTCTCGACCACTTCCTGTACCGCGGCGCCAACATCGCCCAAAGTCGCCCCAGGACGAACAACCGCGATGCCAGCCTTCAACGACTCTTCGGTCGTCTTGAGTAACTGCGCGGTCTTGGCGTCGATCTTGCCCACCGGCGCGGTAAGGGCCGAGTCGCCGTAGTAGCCGTCAATCACCACGCCGAAGTCGAGCGAAACAATGTCGCCAGACTTCAGCTTCCGCCGCGAAGAAGGAATTCCGTGCACCACTTCACTGTTGACCGAAGCGCACAGCGCGCAAGGATAGCCTTGATAGCCCTTGAAGGCCGCCTTGACGCCCAACTCCGCCAGCCGATCGCTGGCGATCTTCTCCAGATCGAGGGTCGTCATGCCCGGCTCGACCTTGTCGCGAATCATGATCAGCACCTCGCGGGTAACGCGGCCCGCAACGCGCATTTTTTCGATTTCCTGTGACGACTTCAGTACAACGGCCAAGAAAAGCCAGCTTTCAGTAATCAGTTATCAGTTGTCAGTGATCAACGCCCTTTCAGCTTTAAGTGCTCTTCCACCTCAAAGCTCTCGACGCAGATTGCAGCGGCTCATTTCCACCGGCCGCTGACAACTGATTACTGACAACCCGCTGCATAACGCACAAACCCGTCGCGCCGGTTACGCTTGTTTGCGCAACCGCTCCACGGCGGCAACAATTCCGGCGGCGATCGCAGTGATCGCGCCATCTCCGTCAACTTCTGCGAACCGCTCCTGCGCGCGGTAATACTCGACAACCGGAGCCGTCATGGCTCCGTAGGCGCGCAAGCGCTCTTCAACAACCTTCTCTGTATCGTCGGCCCGCTGCACCAGCGCCACGCCATCAGCATCGCAGAATCCCTCTTTCCTGGTGGGTGGATTCAGATAGATGTTATAGATCGCCTGGCAGGTTGGGCAGTTCCTGCGTCCGGTAATGCGACGCAATAACTGATTATAGTTCACCTGGATGCTGACCGCAATTGCAGGCAAAGACTTGACTTGCGCCGTCAAGCGCCCATCGAGCCAGTTTGCCTGACCGAGGGTGCGCGGAAAGCCGTCAAGAATATAGCCTTGGGCGGTATCGGGCTCTTCCAGCCGCGCGGCCACCATCTCGTTAACCAGCGAGTCGGAAACCAGTTCTCCGCGGCCCATGATCTCTTTGGCTGCCTGGCCCAGCTTTGTGCCTTTGGCTACATTGCCGCGCAAAAGGTCGCCGGTGGAAATCTGCGGGATTCCCCACAGCTTGACCAGCTCCTTGGCCTGGGTGCCTTTGCCCACGCCGGGCGCTCCCAACAAAAGGATCGGGCCGGGGACGAAGTTGCTCGCCACCCGGCCAGTTTGCGCTGAAGTCGATGCTGACATTACCAGTTCTTCCTTCCACGAACACGACCGGAGCGCGGCGAGAAACCATCATAATGGCGCATAATCAGCTGCGATTCGATCTGGTTAACGGTATCCATGGCGACGCCCACCACGATCAGCAGCGAGGTACCGCCAAAGTAGAAGTTCACGTTCATGCCGTGAATGATCCAATTGGGAAGATTTTCAAAGGCCCGGCCCAGCAGCCAAATCTTGTCGAAGCGGATGCCCGACATCAGGAAGGTCGGGATCATCTGCACCACGATCAGGTAGAGTGCGCCGACCAGGGTGATGCGCGTCAAAATGTCGTTGATAAAGTCCGATGTGCGCTTGCCGGGACGGATGCCGGGAATGAACGAGCCCGACTNNGGAAGTTGTCGGCAATGTCGTCGGGACGCATCACGATCGAGACGTAAAAGAAGGCGAAAAAGATGATGGCCAGTACATTCAGCAACTCAAACCAGGGATAGCCTGGCTGGAGGGCTTGAATGATCGGCTGCACGAGGCGATTGTTCTGCACCCACTCCATTTGGCTGAAGAGCATGGGAGCCGAGAGGATCGAGCTGGCGAAGATGATCGGCATCACGCCGCCGGAGTTGACCTTGAGGGGCAGATGGCTGGAAGCACCGCCCATCATGCGCCGGCCAACGATACGCCGCGCGCTCTGAATGGGGATGCGCCGCTCGCTGCGCTCGACAAAGACGATGAAGGCCACCAC
>PMHC01000140.1 GCA_003156495.1 Acidobacteriaceae bacterium | reverse complement strand
CGGCGCCCGTCAGCGGGTCGGGTTGCTGACCGGCGTGCACGGCGAGAGTCGCATATTTGTATGGACACATGATTGGCTTATGGCTCCTGATTATTTGTTATTAGCTTATCGTGCGACGCCGGGCGGCGGTCTTTGAAAAATCAGGCAATGGTGTGCGGAACGTTCCGAAATGCGGCTTTAGCTATTGAGCGGCAGAGGTGATATGCGCCCTGGCGCGGCGGTGCGGTGATCTGTCTGAAGATTTTCCGCACCATCCGCACGGCCTGGACGGTAAGCTTTTGGCCACGCCAGGCAAATATGTCGCTACGTCGGGGCGCCGTTGTTCTTGTCTCCGTTGCGTCCTATTGCCCCGGAGTCTTGCAGATGAAGTTCTTCGCCTCCTGCGGGTCGCCCGTGCCGTTGTAGGCGGCGTATTGCGGATAAGGGCAGAGCGGGCGCGTGCGTCCGGGGAAAGCCGCGCCCTGGGCGAGGATTGAAGCCGGCGCTTGGCCATGCTCGACCCAGTTTTCCAGCGCCGTTAGCGAATCGAATTGATCGGTGGCCGGGCCTCCGCCGCAGTGGCTCATGCCGGGAATCATGAACAAACGAGCTGTCGATTCCGTCTTTTCCACTCCCCCGTTGGCCTTCTCCAACTGGCGGTAGTAGTCCATGATGTCATCGGCGGAAAAGACCGGATCGCTGAGTCCCTCGTAGATGATCAGCTTGCCGCCTCGGGCCGCGAAGGTGGAAAGATCGGTATCGACGGCATCGTTGATGCTCGCGGTCTGTTCGATCAGCGTCGCGGCGCGGTTAAAATCGATATTTTCCACCGTAAGTCCATCGACGTAGGGATGAACGAAGTACTCCGTAAGCGCGGTGGCGCCCATGGTGACGTTGGCGGCGTTGGCGCGCGCCGTCTCCGAGGTGCCCAGCTTCCACATCCGCCAGCCCATGTCGCCGACGCCGGCATCGTAGGGCCAGCTCGAATAGATCGCATTGCCCTTCGAATCGTGCGCGCCGTCAAACGATTTCTTCAACGCCGCAACCTGTTCTTTGGTCAGGCAATCAGCCGCCTTGGCACCCTTGCAGGTCAGCGCGGCGGGATCGAATTTGCAGGCGGAAAAGTTGTTGATTTCGCCGTCCTTCAACCCGTCCAGTGCATCGCACTTGGCCACCACTGCGTCGGCAATCAGTTTCATGTCGGCGTTTGAAAAGGACTTGCTCAGAATTGGATGGCCTTCGGCGTCCTTGGGCGCGGCGGCCAAAAAAGCCTGTGTGTCCCATGCTTCGCCGACGGCGGCATGAGCCAGACGAAAGCCCGGATCGCCCGCAACGGCTCCGTCAAAGTCCAGCGGCGAACGCTGAACGGCCATCATGGCCTCGCGGCCGCCGTTCGAGCAGCCCACAAAGTAGGAATGGTTCGGAGTCTTGCCGTAAAAGGCGGCAATCAGTTGCTTGGCCACATGCGTCGTGGTGGGCGTGGACTGGTAGGCGAAATCGATTCGCGCCTGCTGCTCGTGGCCGAAGGCGCCGCCTGTCGAGGCGCTGTGTCCGCTGTCGTCGCTGACCACGGCGTAACCGCGCTCTAGCGCCGACTGAAAGCCGCGGCCGACCGATCCCAGCGCGGGAGAAACCATGCCGTCCATGCCGCCACCGCCCTGGAAGAAGAATTTGCCGTTCCAGTTGGCGGGCAGGCGAAGCTCGAAGTGAATGCCGTAAGGCTTTCCGTCGGCGCCGATGCGGTTTTGAATAACGCCCGTTACCTTGCAAAAAGCGGGCAACGCCGCTGCTTGCGGATCGGGCTTTCCCATAAAGCCTGGCGCTTTACTTCCCGCCGCCACCGCTTCCGTGCTTTCGATCGTGGTTTCCGCCACGACGAAATTTTTCAGCCCGGCGCAGTCCTGGGCGCTCGCGCCGGAAAAGGCCGCGCTCCAGATCAAAATTACCGTTCCAATTCCAACTCCACATCGCGTCATGTGCATAGAAAATCCACCTTTCTTTCGCCGTTTTACTTCATGGAGGCAGGGCGAAAACTGCGCTGACTTGGCAGCGACGTTTCGCCGCCTTCCACTAGAGCATTTTTACCAATGGCGTATAGAACTCAGAATCGCCGAGTTGACGCGAAGATCCGTGAGCGGCAACCTTCAGCACCATTCGGCACTCTACAGAATGGGTAAAAATGTTCTATTAGGAGTGACGTGCTGGAACGAGGGGGAGTTTCATCGTTGCCTTCGGCGTCTTGGCCATTTCGCACTGCGCTTCTCTGCGGCGCGTGGAACCCACAGAGTGTTACTGCGGCCTTGACGCCGCGGTCGATTGATGCGCGGGGGGGCGCACTACGGGGAAATAGCCGGTGCGGGTGCGGACCGAGAGCTTGCCCATCCCCTTGGCTTGAGCTGCGACTTCCACGCGCCGGAAGCCGGGGTCGGTAGTGGGCTTGGTCGAGTGGTAGCCCAGCGTGTATTGGCTGCGAATGTCGCGCGCCACCTCGGCGGCGATCTNNTCATCTCGTCGCCAAACAGCAGTCCCACCGTATAGATCACCGGCCCGGAGAGTTGTTGCACGCGGCGGATCGTCTGCTCCAGATTGAAGGTCGAGGCGTTGTCTTCCCCGTCGGTAATCAGAATCAGAACCTGCTTGGGACGCTTGGCGTCGGCGGCCAGCTTGTCGGCCGAGGCCACCACCGCGTCGTAGAGCGCCGTGCCGCCGCGCGAGTCGATGTGCAAGAGCCCGTCGCGCAGTTTTTTGATGTCTGCGGTTATGTCGCAATCGATAAAGGCTTCGTCTGAAAAGTTGACCACGAAGGCTTCGTCCTGGGGATTGGAGGCCTGCACCAGATCGAGCGCGGCTTTGTTCACCGAGGGGCGTTTGCGGTACATTGAGCCGGAGTTGTCGATGATCAGTCCCATCGAGACGGGCAGATCGGTGTGCTGAAAGCTGATGAGCGTTTGCTTGGCGCCGTCTTCGGTGACGGTGAAGTTGTCTTTGCCGAGGTTTTCGACCAGCTTTCCACCTTCGAGCACGGTGGCGTTCAGCACCACCTCTTCGACATCGGCGTGGAAGACAAAACTTTCGTGCTGTTTGTGGAGCGTGCCTGTCGCCGGGGTCGGCGCCGGCGCGGCAAGGTCGGGCGAGCGAACGGGGTCCGCGTCCTGGTCCGCGTTTTGGGCCGCGGGCTTAGGCTGAGCGGCCGGAGCCGGCAAAGATTGCGCCGGGAGCAGAAGCCCGGCAGTGGCCAAAATGGCGGCCAGAAGCGCGTTATTGCAATGGCGCATAGTACCCAGTGCGAGCATAAACTGTCAGCGGCGGCAATCCCTGTGGGGGATTCACCTTCACCTTCACTTTACGCCATTTCCCGTCGTTAGAGAGCTCCCGGGGTTTGTAGCCGATCACATATTGGTTGCGCAACTCGGTGGAGATCTTTTCGGCGATGTCGCCCATCTCGTCAATGTCGTCGACGAGGAAGAGCCGGCCGCCGGTCGTTACGCTGATTTCGTCCAGCAGTTGCGGGCCGGTGCGCTCCTCGGGCGTGGGCGCAAAGGGGTCGAAGATGCCGATCGAGTAGATTTCGACGTCGGCCTCGCGCACCTTCGAGCGCACCTCGCCTTCGGTGTAGCGGGAGCGGTTGTCGCCGCCGTCGGAGACGACCACGAGCGCCTTGCGTTCGTAGTGCGCTTGGCTCATTTTGGCGATGCCGTAATAGATGGCGTCGAGCAGTGCCGTGCGATGGCCGGTGTGAATCGTGGCCAGTCGCGCCTGAATGTCTTCCATCGAACTGGTGAAGTTTTCAATCAGCTCCGGCCGGTCGTTGAAGCCGATCATGAAAAACTCGTCCTGCGGGTTGGCGGTCTTGATGAAGCGCAGAACGGCCTCTCGCGCGCGGACCAGCTTGGTGCTCATCGAGCCGGAAAGATCGAAGATGATGCCGATTGAAACCGGCGCGTCTTCGCAGGCGAAGCTGGAGATTTTTTGTTGACCGTTGTTTTCGAAGATCTGAAAATCTTCCTTTTCAAGGCCGGTGATCATCCGGTTCAGCGGATCGGTGACGGTGACCGGAACCAGCACCATATCCACGTCCATGCGTATAAACGAGCCGGGATGGATGTGCAGCGCAGCCTTGCCGCTTTCAGGCGCGGCCTCGGCGCCCGCGGGCTCGCCAGCCGGCGTTGAAGAAGCGGCCGGCGGCAGAACGTGCACTTTGTTGAGCGGATCTTCTTGCGCGCGGGCCAGCGATAAAAACAGCAGCAGCGCGCAGACGCAGAAACCAACTTCGCGGCGGAGAAGCCGTCTCCGTGCGCCGCCGTAGATTCGATCTTCGCGCTTGTGAGGGAGCGTCGTCATCGATCGATTCCTGGTGAATGTTTCTGTCCGAGGGCCCGACCGAGCCGATAGTACCACGGCTGCGTGGCCGCCTGTGTTAAGCAGACGCAGCCGTTTCCCATAAGCAGGCGCGCGGCTTCCGTATTCCGGCATCGATCAAGAGCAGGAAAGCTCACGCGCGCTGGGATACAATCAAGCCGAAGCCCCGCGCGGTCCCCAGCGATCCGCCAGGGCATAAAATCCACCGTTTCAACGGGGAACAGGATCTTCCCATGGCACGCATTTATCCTTTTCGCGCTTGGCGCTATAACCCCTCTGCGGTTCGGCTCGACGACGTGGTCACGCAACCCTACGACAAGATCACGCCCGCCATGCAACAGGCCTACTATCAGCGCAGCCCTTACAATTTGGTGCGCATCACGCTGGGCCTCCCCGAGCTTTTCGATGCCGAGCATGGCGAAAACGTCTATACCCGCGCGGCGCGCGACTTCCGCTCCTGGCGCGAGCAGGGCGTTTTAACCCAGGAAACCGAACCCTGCGTCTTCGCCTACGCGCAGCGCTTTCGCGTTCCTGGAACCGATGCGGTCAAGGAGCGGCGCGGCTTTATCGCTCTCGGCAAGCTGCATGACTACAACGAGCGTGTGGTCTTCCGCCACGAGCAGACCCTTTCCAAACCCAAGAGCGACCGGCTCAATCTGTTGAACGCCACGCACGCCCACTTCGGCCAGATCTTCATGCTCTATTCCGATCCGGCCGGCAGCATTGAAAAGATTCTCTACGAGGGCTCCGGCGCGGCCGACGTCGAGGTCACCGACGAATACGGCGTTCTGCACCGGCTCTGGCGCGTGAACAGTCCGGCGGCGATCCGTCTGCTTACCACCGCCATGGCCGATAAAAAGCTGATCATCGCCGACGGCCACCATCGCTACGAGACGGCGCTGAACTACTCCAAGCTGCACGCGGCCAAGGGCGAAGCCAAGGCCGAATCGAATACGAACGATCTGCCGCAGCCGCTTTATCCCGAGGCCGCCGTCATGATGACCTTCGTGAATATGGATTCCGACGGTTTGCTGGTTCTGCCTACGCATCGCGTGGTGCACAGCCTGGCGAATTTCGATCCGAAGGCCTTCTTCGTCGCGGCGGAGCAGTTTTTCTCCATCGAGCCGCTGCCCACGGCCCAGGCTTCAAGCTACATCGGCAAACTGGCGCAGCAAAAGGGAACGGCTTTTGTCGCCGTCACCAAGACCGGCGCGTTTCTTTTGCGCGCTAAACCGGAAGCGATTGCGCCCCTGCTCGCCGCGCTGCCCGAGCGTCAGCGCCAGCTTGATCTGTCGCAGTTGCATGCCGTGGTTCTCGATAAGCTGCTCGGTCTGGACGCCGAGAAGGTGCGCGAGCAGACTAACCTGCGCTATCTGCGCGATGCGCAAGAGGCCGTCGAACAGGTGCGCAAAGCCGAGGCCGACGTGGCCTTCCTCACCAATCCCGTCACCATGGAACAGTTGAAAGAAGTGGCCTTTGCCGGCGAGGTCATGCCGCAAAAATCCACCGATTTTTATCCCAAGCTGCTGAGCGGTCTGGCCATCTATGCGTTGGAGTGAGTTGAAATTGAAGAGCCGGTGTTGGTCGCGCGCCGCGGCTGGGGCGCTGGTATTGTGCGCCGCGTTGGCTGCCGCGCAGTCTGCGCCGCAGCGATTTGTCGTCGTGCTCGATGCCGCGCATGGCGGCAGTGACGTTGGCGCCAAGCTGGGCAATCAGGCGGAAAAAAATTACACGCTGGCGCTCAACGTCAAGCTGCGCTCGCAACTCGGCGCGCGCGGCATAACGGTAGTGACCACGCGCGAGGCCGACTCGGTTGTCGAGCCGGATCGCCGCGCCGAAATCGCCAACCATGCCGGAGCGGCGGCTTGTCTGAGTTTGCACGCGGCTACCACCGGCTCGGGCGTGCATCTGTTCGTTTCTTCGCAGGCTGCCGTGGTGGTCGATCGTCTGGCGCCCTGGAAGACCGCGCAGGCGGCCTGGACGCAACGCAGCCTGGCGCTGGCCGGCGTGCTGAATTCGGCATTAACCAACGCCGGAATTGCCGTAACGCTGGGCCGCACCGCGCTGCCCGGCGTCGATAGCATGTCTTGCCCGGCGGTCGCCGTCGAGGTGGCTCCCGAGCACGCGCGGATCGCGCAAAGCGGAGCCAAGGGCGCGGCCAACTTCGATGACGCCGGTTACCAGATGCGCGTGGTTAAGGCTCTGGCCGCCGCGCTGGTCGAGTGGAGAGAAGAGGCCAAAAACAAGGAGGCGCGCCAGCCGTGATGCGCCGCTATCAGACGGTTCTCTTCTTCGGCTTGCTGGCCGCTTCCATCGTGATGGGCGGCGTGCTCTGGCATTTGCGTGAGCGCGCCCACGAGCAGATGCTCGACAGCGAAGACGCCGCCGAAACCGTCGAGGCCGCGCCCTCCGAGCAGGTTTCGCTGATGGTGGCCAACGATGCCGACAACACCGTCACCGCGCGCGATCTCGCGCTGCCGCTGCCGGAAAATCCCGAGGCGCAAGCGCGGGCGATGCTGGGCAAGCTGCTTGATCTTTACGCTGCTTCTGACGCTACGCATCCGGTTCCTGGCGGTGCGGCCTCGGTCACTGAGGTTTTTCTGTTGCCGGTTTCCTCCTCGGGCCAGTTCAATAAAAACGCCGGCGATTCCGGGCCGCAGTTGGCGGTCGTGAATCTGACCGATGCGTTTGTCTCCAACCATCCGTCGGGGCTGGAGACCGAAACGCTGACCGTGCTTTCCATCTGCGCCACGCTGCACGCCAATCTGCCCAATATCGCCCAAGTGCGCTTTCTCGTCGATGGCCAGCCGCGCGCTACGCTGGCCGGTCACGCCGATCTGACGCGCACTTATCTGGCGGCTGAAACTGTTCCCACCGAAGGAGTGCACCCGTGAGCACAACCGCAACCCCAACCATTGGCGTTTTTGACTCCGGCTTCGGCGGCTTGACCGTTCTGCGCGCGCTCATTCGCCGCATGCCGGCCGCGCGTTACATTTTTTTGGGCGACACGGCTCGCCTGCCCTACGGCTCCAAGTCGCAACGCACCATCGCGCGCTACGCTGCCGAAAGCGCGCGCTTTCTGGTCGACGAACAGAAAGCGGAGTTTTTGGTGATCGCCTGCAACACCGCCAGCGCCCTGGCCCTCGACGCCATCGAGCAGGCCGTGCCCGTTCCGGTGCTGGGCGTCATCGAGCCTGGAGCCGCCGCGGCCCGCGCCGCCTCGCAAAGCGGCGATGTGCTGGTCGTTGCCACCGAGGCCACCGTGCACAGCCACGCCTACGCCGCCGCCTGCCAGGCTCGCGGCTTGCGCGCGCTTGAAAAAGCCTGTCCGCTGCTGGTGCCGCTGGTCGAGGAGGGGTGGACCGAGCATCCGGTCACCGTCGAAGTCATCGAAATTTATCTGAACGAACTGCGCGCCGAGGCCGCCGCCGCCGGACTCAAACCCGATACGCTGGTTCTCGGCTGCACGCATTATCCGTTGCTGCGCCCGCTCTTCGAGCGCGCCGTGCGTTCCGGCGTCAAGGTCATCGATTCGGCCGAGTCTGCCGCCGCCGCCGCGGTCGAGCTGCTCGGCGACCGCGCCACGGCCGCCTCTTCGGGCCTTGTTGCCGAAACCAGAGTGCGCTGCTTCGCCACCGATTCGGTAGAAAAGTTCGAGCGCCTGGGTTCGCGTTTTCTCGATCGCTCGGTCGGCCGCGTCGAGCTCGTAGACCTCGGCGGTTAGCGCTCTCGATGGTGAATGCCGCCGAATCTGCCTGGCGCGCGAAATCGTGCGACTGTGTCCACTGTTTCAAAGTGAGTCAAGTCGCGGAAAATTGTTAGAAAAGTCTAATCTTTTATCCCTTTTCTCCGATATAACGCTCAGGCGTGGTTTGCCCAGCCCTTATGCAGGAGCGGTGATGAGCACAAGCAGTATTTCTTCGCTGGGATCGTATGCCGCCGATGCGTACAACGTCCGTGCATATAGCAATGCATATAACCAATCGGCTAACGAGTCGGCGACGGTCAAACGCGTCGACAAAACAACCTCGCCGACGAACGATTCGTCGGCTGATAGTGCGTCATCGCGCAGTTCCCGCTCTCTTCGTGGAGCAGAAGATACCTCGGTGAGCGATCTGAGCTCGAACAGCGACGACGTGCGGCGGTTGAGCGGCAGCGCGGCCAACCATAGCATCAGCAGCGATGTGGAAGGTTCCGACAAACAAGCTGGCACGTTAATCAACGTCTACGCCTAGGTTCCATCCCTTGTCCTGTATCATTAATCTTGAAGCATTCCGCTATTCTGGATAAAGGCCGTCCAATTTCCCCTTCGGAACTGTGGCCTGGAGGATTCGGAACAAGATGATTGATTTAACGGGCAAGACGGCCGTCGTTTTCGGGCTGGCCAACAAACGCTCAATCGCCTGGGGCATCGCGCAAAAACTGCATCAGGCTGGCGCTACGCTGGCCATCTGTTATCAGAACGAGCGGCTCAAGGCCGAGGCGGCTGAGCTGATTGACGCGCTGCCGGGCGCCAGCGGTTTTCAATGCGACGTCTCGAACGACGGAGAGATCGAAGCGGTCTTTGCCGCGCTCAAGCAAAAATACGCCAAAATCGACATTCTGGTGCACGCCATCGCCTACGCTCCGGCAGCGGAGTTGAAGGGCACCTTTCTCGATACCAGTCGCGAAGGTTTCCGCATCGCGCACGATGTCAGCGTTTACTCGCTGATCGCGCTCAGCCGCGCCGTCGTGCCGCTGATGCCCGCGGGCGGCAGCATTCTAACGTTGAGCTACTACGCGGCCGAAAAAGTCGTGCCCCACTATAACGTGATGTCGCTGGCCAAGTCCGCGCTGGAGTCGGCGGTGCGCTATCTGGCCTACGAATTAGGTGTGAAAGACATTCGCGTGAATGCTATTTCGGCCGGACCTGTCAAGACGCTGGCCGCGCGCGGCGTGGGCGCGCTGGGTGATATGCTGCATGAGCACGCCGCGCGCGCACCGCTGCAGCGCAACGTCGATCAAAGCGAAATCGGCGGCTCGGCGCTTTATCTGGTCAGCGATCTGGCCAGCGCCGTTACCGGCGAAATCCACTACGTCGATTGCGGCTACAACATCATGGGATATTAGCCAGGCTGGCGGTTTCAGACTGTCTGCATCGATTCGCTTGGAATACTCAACGCGGTTTTGCTGCTTTTCGGCGGTGTGTTTTGTGTCGCGACCATGTTGCGGCCGTGCTGCTTGGCCTGGTACATGGCGGCGTCGGCGCGGCGCATCATTCCCTCCCAACTGCAGGCGGGATCGAGTTGAGCGACGCCGGCACAGACGGTGATCTTGATGGGGCCGGTTTCGAAGGGGATTTCCAATTCCTCGATGGCGATGCGGACGCGTTCGGCAATGCCGAAGGCGGCCATTTCGGTAGTGTCGGGCAGCAGCACGGCGAATTCTTCGCCGCCGGTGCGGGCGAATAGATCCTGCTGGCGGAGGATGAGCTTGACGCAACAGACCAGAGCCTGGAGCGCGCGGTCGCCGGCGGCGTGGCCGCGGGTGTCGTTCAGGTGTTTGAATTTGTCGATGTCGAGTACGATCATCGACAGCACGTGTCCGTAGCGGATGCAGCGCGCCGTCTCGCGCAACGCCGCTTCCTCCATCGAGCGGCGATTCAGCGCGCCAGTCAATGGATCGGTGCGGGCCTGCTCGGCCAACTCCTGTTGCAGCTCGGTGACTAGAAACCAGAGTTCGCACATGGTCATGAACGATGCCAAAAAGGCGGCCGCGGCCAGCGAATAGAGCCAGCGCGGATCGTTATGGGCCAACACGGTTTGCCATGGCCGCTCGTAACTTATGTTGGTCAGCACGGCCCGGTAGGCGGCTACGGCCAATTGCGCGCAAAGAATGATCGCCGTCACGCGCGCGATCATTTTGAATGGTCCGCGCCCGTACTTCCACATGGTCCAGACCGAGACGCCGCATATCGTCAAGAAGGGAATATTGACGACATTGCCGATGTAGGGAATTTTGGTAAAGAAGGCAATGGTGTAGGCCGCCAGCGCCAGAACGATCAAGCTCCAAAGCCGCCGTTGCCGCAGCGGCGCGCGATTGACGAACCAACGCAGGCCGATCCATTGCATGACAAAGGAAATCAGATAAATTTCGTTGGCGGTCATGCCGGTCAGCACCACCGGCGCTTTGCCTTCCATTCCCTGCAGAATGAGCTTGATCAGGCCTACGATCTGCGCGGCGGCAAACCAGCGCATGCCTCGGACGCGTCGGTTGTACCAAGCGAGAAGGGATATGCACACCGTGAAAACGGTGACTGTCGCGATATTCGTAAAGAAGTACGTCCCGTAGTCCATCTTTCAGCTCGAGACTGCATGGCCGGCTTACAGCCACTGTTTATATCGGCCGAAAAACCATTTCGATCTCTTGGGGAAAATGGCTCTTCTCCCACGGCTCGTTTCAGTTACGGCCGACGGTTAAATTTTGAAGCGGTATGATTGTATCGCTATTACGCGATTCTGAAAGAGTACGAATGTGCTTTCTCTGTATACCGTTCGTGCTATACCTCTTACCTTTTCGTCAAGATTTCATGGCCAGGATTTCGTCCCATAGCGTCGGCTCGATGGGTAGGCCAAGCCGCAGGTTTTCGGCGCGGATACGCAGCGCTTGCTCGCCGGGATAGCGTACGTGGGCGTGCGGCTGGGCAGTTGTGCAGTGCGGCTACGATTTCAGCGTAACGGCGATCTTGCGCGCGTTGCCGCCCGTGGCGGTGATGGCGATTTCGCCGGTCGCGCGCTTGACGATGCTCTTGAACTTCTCGCCCCACTCGACCAGCACCAAAGCATCATCGCCCAACAGATCGTCGATGCCGAGAGTCTCCAACTGGCGCTCGCTTTCGAGCCGGTAAACATCCAGATGGTAGAGCTTGATGGGCTGGCCTTCGCGTTCGCCGTCGAACTCGTGCAGCAGCGTGAAGGTGGGGCTGGTGACTTCATCGGGCTCGGCGGCTTCGAGGGCCTGCGCGATGCCTTTAACCAGCGTGGTTTTGCCCGTGCCCAAATCCCCGCGCAGAATGAGCAGTTGCGGCGGGGCTAGCAGCCCGGCCAGCTTGCGGCCGATCCCGACCGTCTCCGTTCCGCTGTGCGTGGTGAACTCGTAGACTTTGCCTTTCGCTACTACCGCGGCTTCCGTCATGGCCAAACCTCATTGGGAACGGCTACATCTGTTTTTGGCTTGCTGCATGCAATGCCCTTGCAACCAAAGATACCCGCTCCGGCCGCCACAGGGAAGCCGGTGCGCTTGCGATTGAAAGGCCTGCGCCAGCCGCGCCAATGCGTCGGAGGCCAGCAGCGTATGTTCGTCGCTTTCGCAAACGGTCAAATCCGCCGCCAGTCCGTGCAAATAAACCGCGGCCTCGACGGCGCGAGCCGCATCGCCCGGGTGCTGAGCCAGCAGGCCGGCAATCAATCCCGTGAGCAGGTCGCCGCTGCCGCCCTTGGCCATGCCGGGATTGCCGCTGGTGTTTACGGCCGTGCGGCCATCGGCATGAGCGATGATGGTGCGCGCGCCCTTGAGCACCAGCGTCACGCCGAACTGCCGGGCGAATTGCCGCGCCGTTTCCAGGCGATTGGCCTGAACCTTGGCGACGGTTGTCGCCGCCAGCCGCGCCATTTCTCCCGGATGCGGCGTGAGCACCAGCGTGCGCCCCTTGGCGAGTTTGGCCAGCAGCACCGGCTTGGCGGCGAGAATGTTCAGTGCATCGGCGTCGATGACGGCGGGAATCTTTGTTGCCGTAAGCAGGCCGGCGGCGAACTTGGCGGCTTCGGAACTTTGCCCCAGGCCGGGGCCGAGCGCCAGAACCGTTTTGCCCGCCAGCAGCGGATCGAGCAATTTGGGTTCGCAGTTTTTCGCTGCGATCTGGCCTTCGCCGCCGGCCAAAAGCGGCCAGGTCATCAACTCC
>PMHC01000146.1 GCA_003156495.1 Acidobacteriaceae bacterium | reverse complement strand
AGTTGTACTTGAGCAGCTTGCAAACGTGATCGATGTCGATCGGCTTTTCGGGAACCAGAACGACGTGCGCGCCGCCGGCGACGCCCGAAGCGCAAGCGATCCAGCCCGCGTCGCGCCCCATCACTTCAATGACGATCACGCGATNNAGCCGAAGGTGGCGTCGGTGCCACAGATGTCGTTGTCGATGGTCTTGGGCACGCCGATGGCGTCCACGCCGTTCTCGCTCAGATAGAGCGTCACCGACTGCGTGTCGTCGCCGCCCAAAGCGATGAGGGCATCAATCTTGTTGGCCTTGAGAACCTCTTGCACCTTCTCGATGCCGCCGGGAATCTTCTTCACGTTGGTGCGCGAAGAGTGCAGAATCGTTCCGCCTTTCAACTGGATGCCGTCGATGCTCTCCAGCGTCAGGGGGATAAAGTTGTTGTCGAGCACGCCGCGCCAGCCGTTCAAAAATCCGATGAACTCGTCGCCGTAGTGGTTAATGCCCTTTCTGACAGCCGCGTAGATGACCGCATTCAATCCGGGGCAATCGCCGCCGCCGGTCAATAGAGCTACTCGCATCGTGGAATCTCCTCGTTATTTACGTCCGGCCGATTGAGCCAGACTAGAAATCTTTGCGTAAAGTGTGTCCCGGAGAAGAAAAATCTCGCCGGAACGCCTTTATTAGTGTATCGCGCCGCTGTCAACGGAAATCGTGACCGGGCGCACGAAGTTGGAAGCCGGGCCGGAATAGGAAAACGAGCCGGATTGGGCGCAAGCGCGGCGAAGTGTTTCAATAAGGTATGCCTGAAAGCGGCGCATCGTTTCTGCTTCTCTTCGTCGGCCTGGTCGCCGCCGTTCTGCTGGTGCTGCTGCAGTTGACGCGACTGGGCTACCTGATCCGCGCCACGATTCCCGACCGGCCGCGGCAGCGGATGTTCATCGCCTCGGTCGCCTTTCTGATCACCTTTGTCGGCGTACGCCTTCTGGTGCATCGCATCGTCAACCACCAGGGACAGTTGCAATGGGTGATGGTGCGCGGCGTGCACATCCATCACTTGGTGTGGGGCATTCTGATTCTGCTGCTGGTCGGCTACGGTTGGCTGCTCGATCTGGGCTGGGAGAATTCGCCGCTGTCGATCTTCTTTGGCCGGCTGATGGCGGTCGGCTACGGCGTGGGCGCGGCGCTAACGCTCGACGAATTCGCGCTCTGGCTGAATCTGGACCCGGATCTCTACTGGACCAAGGAGGGACGGCTCAGCATCGACGCGGTGGTGATTTTTGGCGCGCTGCTAGGCATGGGCGCATGGGGCGCGCCGTTTTTCGCCTCTCTTAAGCGCATGTGGGGCAGGCGCGGCCGGCTCAGCTCGCCGATCCGCCGCTCGCGGTTGCTTCGTCGGCGTAGAATTCGGCGATCTCGGCCGCGTAACGTGCGTTGACGATGCGCCGCTTCAGCTTCAGCGAAGGCGTCAATTCACCGGATTCCTGCGTCCACTCGTCGGGCACCAGACGGAATCGCTTGATGGTCTGAAAGTTGGCCAGCGTCTTGTTGACCTCGCGGATCAGGCCGTCGTAAAGCGCCTGCACGCGGGCGTTAATCACCAGTTCGGCGCGAGAGGCGGCTTGAATGCCCTGCTCGCGCGCCCAGGCTTCGAGCACGGAAAAATTCGGCGCGATCAGCGCGGAAAGAAATTTGTGCCGGTCGCCGACCATCGCGGCGCAGGCAACGAATTCACTGACCGACAGCTTGGCCTCGATCGGCTGCGGCGCCACATTTTTGCCGCCGGAGGTCTTCAGCAGATCCTTCTTGCGGTCGGTGATGTGGAGATAGCCATCGTCGTCCAGATGGCCGATGTCGCCGGTTTGGAACCAACCTTCGCTATCGAAGGCCGCCGCCGTAGCATCGGGCTTGTTCCAGTAACCGGAAAAGACGGAAGGACCGCGAACCAGCAACTCGCCGTCGGCGGCGAATTTCAGTTCAAGATTGCGCATGGGCATGCCGGCCGAGCCCAGGCGGTGGTGAACTGGGTTGTTGATCGCGATCAGCGGCGCGGTTTCGGTCAACCCGTAGCCGTCCCAAAGCGGAATGCCGACCGAGGCGAACCATCTTGCCGTATCGATGCCCAGCGGCGCGCCGCCGGAAATGAAGATGCGCACCCGTCCGCCGAAGGCCTGGCGCACTTGGGAGTAGACCAGCTTCTCGGCCAGCCGCCAACAAAGCGATGCCGGCCTGTTTCCGGCATAAACGCTCTCGGCGTAGCGCACGCCCTGGCGGACCGCCCAGGCCAGCAGATATTTGGTAATCGGCGAAAGCGCGGCGCGGCGCTCGGCCTCCTGGCGAATCTTTTCGAAGACGCGGGGCACGCCGACCAGCACCGTCGGCCGGATCTGGAGCATGGTCTCGGCCAGCCAATCGAACTTGGAGCAATAGGCGATCTGCGCGCCGTAGTTATACATCACGTAATCGAGCGCACGGGCGGTGACGTGCGAGAGCGGCAAAAAAGAAATGTTGGTGTCGGTCGCGTCAAGGGAAAAACCCGCCGGCGCAAAACACTGGTTGGCGGCGATGTTGCCGTGGGTGAGCACGACGCCTTTGGAAACGCCAGTGGTGCCGGAGGTGAAAATCATGGTGGCCGGATCGGCGGGCGCAATCGAGTGAGCCCGCGCGTCAAACTGCGGGTCGCGCTCGGCGCCGCGCGCGTCGGCCGCGCCGATCAGCTCGGCCATGGCGATGGCGCCTTCGGGCGCAGGCGAATCCATTATGACGATCTGTTCCAGGCCCGCTTGCGCGCACACCGCATGCAGCTTGTCAAATAGCTTGCGGGAAGAAACGACGGCGACGCGGCAGCCGGCATCGCGAATCTGCTCGGCGAACTGCTCGCCAGTCAGCGTGTGGTAAAGCGGCACGTCGACGGCGCCGATGGCCAGCGCGGCAAAGTCGGTGACGGCCCACTCCCAGCGGTTTTCGCCGATGAGCGCGATACGGTCGCCTTTTTGCGCGCCCCAGCCCAGAAAGGCCTGGGCCAGCGCCCTCACCCGCTGGTAGATCTGGTCCGAGGAGATGGGTTGCCATTGGCCAAACTCGTCCTGCCAGAGCACGGCGCGCGGGTTGGCTGCCGCTGAGACGCGGCGAAACAGGTCATTGATGGTGAAAAGAGGGGCGTTGGTTGTCATTTTTTTTGAATAGGGCACGCGATCAATCCTAAGCCGCGGCCAACCGAGAGTCTATCAGTGTCAAGCCGCTTCAGTCCCACACAGCTTTTCCTGCCCAGGGCACTTGCATGAAGGAAAGAGAATCGCCATTCATTCTCTCTGTTTCGCCGAAAAGCGAAGAAAAGAAGAACGTATACGGTAGGGGGGCATGGTGGAGGGGGGAGGGGGGCGGCCGACCCGCTCTCGAAAACCGACCCAACTCAACAGTAGCAGAATGCAAGAAATGATCGGCAAACA
>PMHC01000275.1 GCA_003156495.1 Acidobacteriaceae bacterium | reverse complement strand
GGCAGCCCCGCCCTTCGGGCGGAAAAACTTCGGGGTGGGCGAGCTACAAGTCGCCCCCCCCGATTTGTAGCGGCGAGCGAACGCTGGCTTCGGCAACAACCCGAAAGGTTGCGGTTGTTTTTCAGTATGATGCGAGGTGACTTTCAATGACGATCACTGGCAACGAGGTCGTAGTAGACAATCAGATGCGACGCGCTGAAAAGCAGAATCAATCGCCAGTAAACCGTCTGCTTGAAGGTGCTGAATCAACAGCGAAAACCGCAAGTCTCGTAACGAGGTCTGTAACCTTCGGTTGTATCGCCAAAACTCTCGACATCGCAAGAAAATTTACCTCGGAACTTGGTGTTGCCACACTCAGCGAAAACTTAGACCATCTCGGCGACGCAACCGAAGCCGCGCTTTCAAGAGTCGAAAAGAATCTGGAGGCGCAGGGAGTTCAGATCGACGAAATCGAGCGTCGGATGAATAGTAATGAATTCTATGAAGGAATCAAATCTGCGACGCTACAAGCTCAGCGTACAAAAGATAAAAAGCGCCTGGAGAGGATGGCGCTCATCCTTGCGAACGGTGTGGCGGAAGACGATCTCGAACCGGAAAACCTCGACGACATGATGCGGACTGCAGTGGAACTAAGGAGTCGAGATATTGAGGTACTAAGGCTGATCTATGAGATGCAGGACTACATGTTCAAGCCAGGGTTGGTCAACATTCAGCAGGGACAAAGGATGAATGACCTTCAAAAAAGATGGTCGGCATGGTGGGCGAAAAGCATCCCTAACTATCAAGGATCAGAGGGCATGGCTTTCAACAGTTCGTGCGTTAGATTACAGTCTGTAGGACTGATTGCCTCAATTGGCGCGAAGTCGTTCGCGCAAAGTCCGACAACCAGCGATTATGAACTACTCCCCGAAGGCGCAAAGTTTTATGAGCGTCTTCAAGAGATTGGCGTGGAAAGCAACGGCTGAAGTACATCTTTGCCTCCTGATGCGTGATGCGCTACACTTACCACGTGATCAAAAGCTTCCGGCACGCGGGCGTCGAGCAGTTCTTCAGGACAGGAAGCAAGGCTGGCATCATTCCGGCTCATGCCGAGAGGCTTGCAAACCGGCTTCAGCTTTTGGATTACGCAAAGTCGCCCGCGGATATGAATATGCCAGGCTGGTCGCTGCACAGATTGACGGGTGATCTCAAGGGCCATTGGGCCGTCAAAATCAGCGGCAACTGGCGCTTGACCTTCGCCTTTGATAAAGAGGACGCGATCCTGGTCGATTACCAGGACTACCATTAGGAGTTTTCATGCAGAGAATGCACAACCCGCCCCATCCCGGTAAGATACTGCGTGACGCTCTGGGCGACATGGATGTAACCACCGCGGCCAAGAAGCTGCATGTTTCGCGCACGACACTGTCGCGCATTCTCAATGGCGCGGCGGGCATCTCGGCTGACATGTCTTTGCGCCTGTCGGCCGCGCTAGGGACCCACGACAGCTTGTGGTACGAGTTGCAAATGAGTTACGACATTGCGCAGGCCGCAAGAAAAAAGCGGCCAAGAATCGAGCGTTTCGACGTTGCCGCCTGATGAATTGAGGTCGGTATGATGAGCAAGATCGGCGCAAGCATCATTCGCGGGCTTGAACAAGCCATTGCATTTGCTGATGGAACCGGCGATCCAAGCAGCTATGTTGTCCACATTCCGCCAGAAATCGACGTGCGCGCGATTCGTAGTCGGCTGGGAATGACGCAGCAGCAGTTCGCCGTTAGCTGGCCTAAGACTATGCGAATGAAATGGCATCAACCTGGCAAACAACATGCAAGATATTAAACAACACAGCGCCAAAGCGGATTTGAGATAAGAAAATACACATGCCCACGACAAACAAAGACTATTACGCTACCCTCGGAGTGAAGAAGACGGCCACGCCGGAGGAGATCCGCAAGGCCTTCCGCAAACAGGCCCGCCGCTACCACCCCGACGTCAATCCCGGCGACAAGCGCGCCGAAGAAAAGTTTAAAGAAATCTCCGAGGCCAACGACGTTCTCAGCGACGAGAAGAAGCGCAAGGTCTACGACCAGGTTGGCTTCTATTCCGACCAGATCGACCCGTCGCAGGCCGAGGCCTACGCCAAGCAGCAGTCTGGCCAGGGACCGGTAAATTTCGGCGGTTTCGATTTTTCCGGCTTCCAGGGTGGTGCCCCCGGCGCGCAGCCGGAAAACGCCGGCCCGACGGCCGCCTGGGGCAGTTTTAAAGACATCTTCTCCAACATCTTCACCGGCGCGCAACATCCGCAGCAGCAGCGCGGTCCGCAGCCCGGCTCCGACCTCGAGTACCAGGCCACGATCGACTTCTGGACCGCCATTCGCGGCGGCCAAACCCGCATCCAGATCAACCGCCAGGAGAGCTGCCCCACCTGCCACGGCCAGGCCCACATGGGCGGCAACATGCAGTGCCCCGAATGCCATGGCACCGGGCAGGTTACCCAGATGGGCGGACGGATGAAGTTCAACCTCGCCTGCCCCAGTTGCAACGGCACTGGACGGGCCGCCTCCAGTTGCGCCACCTGCCACGGCGAAGGCACCATCTCCCGCGCCGAAACCGTCGACTTCCGCATCAAGGCCGGTACCCGCGACGGCCAACGCATCCGGCTGCAGGGCAAAGGCAACGCCGGAGCCGGCGGCGGCGCGGCCGGCGATCTCTTCCTTATCGTCCGCACCGGCACGCATCCGGTCTTCACCCGCCAGGGCGACGACATTCACCTCGTCGTCCCGGTCACGATGGTTGAGGCCGCTCTGGGCGCCAAGGTCGAAGTGCCGACCATCGACGGTCGCACCCAACTCAAGATTCCTCCCGGCACCCAAAGCGGACAAAAGCTCCGGCTGCGCGAGCGCGGCGTAGAAAGCGCCCAGCACGCCGGCCAGCGCGGCGATCAGATCATCGTCGTTCACGTCATCGTGCCCCACTTGCAAGACGAGCGCAGCCGCGAAATTATGCACGAGTTGGCCCGGCTAAACCCCGGCGACCCGCGTCAGGCGCTCTTTGACAAGATATAAAAGGGCCGAATAAAGCCCTTATTATTGACAGATTTTGGTATACTATTTTTACTAATCGATGTCTCCAAAGGCATCAAGCTACTTGGCGTCCCAAAGACGCCTCTAAAAAGGAAGGGGCGCGATTAGCGCCCCTTTCCTAATTGCAGGCAAATCATGGGTCGTATCGCCATCTTCGTCGATGCCGGTTATTTCTGGGTACAAGCATGCCAGTCAGTGCTGGGGCGAAAAGGATCGAGAAATGAAATCGTCATAGATTATTCCATCCTTCGATCCAAACTTCTTGATGTGTTTAAAACTTTCTGCACAGAACTGCTGCGAATTTACTGGTATGACGGTCCCAGTCAGACCGGCAAGGGGTCCGACCATTCTTCTATTGAAGAGCTAGATGATTTCAAGCTAAGACTTGGTACCAGGAATTTCAAAGGGGAACAAAAGGCCGTGGATGGACTCATCATTGCCGATATGTTGAGTCTTACGCAATCCAAAGCTATTGATCAGGCCGTACTTTTAAGTGGGGACGCGGATTTGACTCCCGGCGTCACAGCGGCACAAGCGATGGGACTTCGTGTCCACCTCTGTATTCTTGATCCCAAAAGCTCCACCTCGCCTTATCTCGCCGCCGAGGCCGATCGTAAGTTATACCTGAATACGGCGTGGATAAAGAGTTTTGCGAAAGCAGCGGATCGCCCAAACACCCCGACGACACAAGCCACGACTGCTGTTGCTTCTGACGTACCCCCAGTAGTCGATTCCGAAACGCATAGAGAACTCTCGTTTCGCGACATAGCACAGCGAGCACACACGAAAATGATGGCGACTTCGTTGGCTACAACGCTTTCGGACCTCGGGAAAAAAGATCGCCTTTTGCCGCAAGATATTGACAAGCATCTTCTTTACGAAGGAAAAGCAGAAATGGGACGTCCCCTGAGCGAACAAGAGAAGCGATCATTACGCGCTGCATTCAAGGCTCTCCTTTAACGTTTTATTGTCCAACGAAGCATCTTAGCGGCTACGATTACAAGTAAGGTCCATTTCTAGCCATGCCCACTAAACGCAAACGCAAAGGCGCATACATGATCTCGGCCGTGGCCGAGATGTACGAGATCCATCCCCAAACTCTTCGTCTCTATGAGCGCGAAGGGCTGCTGAAACCCTCGCGCACCGAGGGCAACACGCGCCTTTACACCGACGAAGATCTGGAGCGGCTCGAATTTATCCTGAACCTGGCCCGCGACCTGGGCGTCAACATCGCCGGCATCGCCATTATTTTGCAAATGCGCGAGCGGATGGAGGAGATGAACCGCGAGATGCAGAGTTTCGTCGAGTACGTGCGCACCGAAATGCTCTCCCGCTTCCAGGCCGCGGCCACCAGCGCATCCGCGGCTATTGTGCCAGTACGCAAACCCGTGCCGCCCGTGCGCAAACCCGTGCCGCGCAAATCCTAGCGCCGGCGGGCTATCGTCATCAGAGTGCCCAGCAAAATCAATCCGCACCAAAGCAAGCCGCGGCCCGTGCCGTTCCCTGTTCACTCTCCACGGTTGTAGTTTCCTTGCCCGCTCGCTCCCTATATTCTTTAACTCGTATGCCGCTTGTTCTGCTCGCAGTCGCCATCTTCGGTCTCGTCACCTCCACGGCCTTCGCCGCCATCGTGCTCTGGGCTATTCCCGGCTATTTGCGCGAACGTCGCGCCGCCGAGGAGCAGTTGGCCGCCCAGCCGGACTTCACACCGCCGCTTTCGCTGCTGAAGCCGCTGCACGGGGCCGAACCCGGACTCGAAGCCTATCTCGAGAGTTTTTTCGCGCAGGAGTACCCCGCCTACGAGATTCTTTTCTGCGCCCGCGAAGCCTCCGATCCCGGTCTGGCGCTGGCCCGCAAAGTGGCCGCGCGGCATCCGCGGATTCCGGTGAAATTTCTTTCGACCGGCGGCCAGCCCGACTACATCAACGCCAAGGTCGCCTCGCTTGAAGTAATGGGGCGCGAGGCCGCGCACGAAATTCTCGTCATCAGCGACAGCGACGCCCGCGTCGCGCCCGACTATCTGCGCTCGGTGGCGCTGCCCTTCGCCAATCCCAAGGTCGGCGGCATGTGCTGCCTTTACCGCGGAGTGGCCGCCGAGGGCGGAATCTGGGCGCGACTTGAAGCCGCCGGCATGAGCGTTGAAATGTCGGCCGGCGTGCTCACCGCTCGCGCCATGGAGGGCATGCAGTTCACCCTGGGCCCCACCATGGCCTTTCGCCGCGAAACTATCCGCAAAATGGGTGGATTCCGCGTCACGGCCGACTATTGCGCCGACGATTTCGTTCTCGGCAACGAAACCCACAAGCTCGGCCAGACCGTCGTTTTAAGCCATCACGTCATCGAGCACATGGTTTTGAACTCGACCTTCGTGGCCTCGCTCAAACACCAGATCCGCTGGATGAAGTCGACGCGCTTTTCGCGGCCCAAAGGTCACTTCGGCACGGCGCTCACCTTCTCGATGCCCTACGCGCTGCTGGCTCTGGTTTCGGCCGCATGGCTCGGCCATCCATTGTTAGGGCTAGGACTTTTCGCGCTGGGACTAGCCTCGCGGCTGGCGCTGGGGCTGGCCGTCGGCCGGCTTGTCGTCGGCGACCGAAGCTGGCTCAACCTGCTGGTTCTTTACCCCATCCGCGACCTGATGGGTTTTTGCTTCTGGGCGTCGAGCTATTGCGGCCGCCGCATTCTCTGGCGCAGCCGCGCTTACGAGCTGCTGCCCGGCGGCAAAATGCGCGCGGTTAAATAAACAGGAAGCGGCAAATCCGCTCCGCAAAAAGGAGGGGCACGATGGCTCATGCGCGACGGGACGGCCTCTACCTCCTACTGCTCGGTTGCCTGACCTTTTTGCTCTTCGGCTTAGCCTTTGAGGCTTCTTCTTCCGTAAGAATGGTCGACTTCGGCGTGCTTTACTATCCCTCGCGCTGCCTTCTGCAGCATGGCGATCCGTACAAGGAAGCCGACGTTCTGCGCGTTTTTCAGGCAGAGCACGCCGATCGCATCTGGAACAGTCCGCGCGAACGCGCCTTCATGACGCGTTTCGGTTATCCCCCCACCGTTTTCTCCGTCACGGTTCCGATAGCGATGCTCCCCTGGCAAGTCGCGCACTGCCTCTGGCTAGCGCTGACCGCCGCCGGCCTGATCTTTTCCGCATTTCTCATATGGAGTATGAGCGCCGATTCCGCCCCGGTCCTTTCTGGCGCGCTGATCGGCTTCCTCCTGGCCAACTGCCAGGCCATCATGGTCCTGGGCAACGCGGCCGGCATCGCGGTCAGTCTTTGCGCGATTGCCGTCTGGTCTTTTCTCCGCCAGCGATATGCCGCCGCCGGCGTTCTTTGCCTGGCGCTCAGCCTTGTGCTCAAGCCGCATATCGCATGGCTGGTCTGGCTCTATTTCCTATTGGCGGGCGGAGTTTACCGNNGCGGGCGAAACCTATCGCAAGCGCGCGTGGCAAACTCTTGCCGCGGCAGTAGCCCTCGGCGCGCCGGCGCTCGTCTGGGTCTGGAGCATAGCGCCGGATTGGCTGCGTGAAATGCGCGCCAACCTGGCATGGTTTGCCGGCCCCGGCGGTCCCTGCGATCCCGGCCCCGCTTCGGCGGGAAGCCACGGCATAGACATGCTTGTCAATCTGCAGGCTGTTCTCAGCGTCTTTCGCGACGATGCGCGCTTCTACCAGCCAGCCGCCTACGGCACCTGCGCCCTGCTCCTGCTCGCCTGGGCCTACGTCGCGCTCCGCTCGCGCCCTTCGCCAGAAAATGCCTGGATCGCGCTGGCCTCCGTCTCCGCGCTTTCCATGCTGCCCTTCTATCACCACGTTCACGACGCCAAGTTGATCCTGCTCGCGGTCCCGGCCTGCGTCCTGCTTTGGAGGCAGAATAAGCGCCTCGGGCGGATAGCCGTTGGTGTGACGGCGCTGGCCTTCCTTTGCACAGGAGACCTTCTTTGGACCCTGGCCCTGGCGTTCATACGCCAGATGCCTCCGCCCACAAGCTGGCTCGGCGGCCAGATACTAACCGTCGTTCAAATTTTTCCCGCGCCTTTGGCGCTGCTGCTTATGGGCATCTTTTATCTATACGCATTCGCCCGCCAAGTGCGGGAAGAGAGCGCGGCGCAAGGAGGCAATTTGGGCTACAATGTAGCTGAAAAGGTGCTACCATGCCTGCCAATGCCGTTGTCCGGGCGCGAATCGACGAAAAGCTGAAAGTGCGCGCCGCCGCTGTGCTTGAAACGATGGGGCTCACCGTCTCCGACGCCTTTCGGCTTTTGCTTATTAAGGTAGCCGCCGAACACAAGCTGCCGTTTGAAATCCACACCCCCAATGCCGAGACTGTTGCCGCCATGCGCGAAGCCGATCACGGTGAGGGTCAGCGCTTCGACTCCGCCGATAAGCTCTTCGAGCATCTCGGAATCTGACCATGCGCAAGCCCATCCTTGGCTCACGCTTCAAAAAAGAAGTGGCACGGATGGAACGGCGCGGTAAAAACGCCTCTAAGCTGCGCGAGATTATTCGTCTGCTGCTCGAGGAAACCCCGCTGCCGACGCATTACAAAGATCACGCCCTGAGCGGAAAATGGCAACGATTCCGCGACTGCCACATCGAACCAGACTGGCTCTTGCTTTACAAGATTGAAGGCGAATATCTCCATCTGGTCCGCACGGGAACGCACGCCGACCTCTTCGGTTGAGGCTTTTGCCCTAAACGCGGCAGCGCGCGGAAAGCCTCTCCGCGCGCCTTGCATTATAAGTTTTGGCAAAAGCCAGCAGCCTCACCTTCGAGCTGATAGCTGACAACTGACAACTGTCAGCTTCTCTACCGCAGCGGCCGATCGGTCCACAGCGTTTTGTCGGCGATGGTCTGCACCGCGTAGAGGCGGCCGCCGAGCACGCGCTCAACATTGGCGCGGTCCGGGTCTTCGGCAAAGATCCATTTCCGCTCGCCCACGCCCCAAACCGAAGCCAGTTTGGCGTCGCTTAAAAAAATATCCGGCGCGTCTGGGTAGCAGGAGCCCCACAGCAGCGTTGAGCCCTCGCCGTGTTGGCCGCAACGCGGCAGCACCAGCAAGGCCGGCCGGGCGTGGAAAAATTTGTGCGTGTAGAAGATCACCGACGAGCCCGAGGACTGGTCGCCGTAGATGATGAAGCTGTCATTCGGCGTGCCTTTTTGGATGATCGTATCGGCCAGCGGCTTGGAGCTGAGCAT
>PMHC01000301.1:1128-7522 GCA_003156495.1 Acidobacteriaceae bacterium | reverse complement strand
TCAGCGAAAAGCAGAAGGGCTCGTCGGCCATGCCGCACAAAAAAAATCCAATTACCAGCGAGCAGATCTGCGGCCTGGCGCGCGTGATGCGTTCCAATGCCCAGGCGGCCTTTGAGAACGTCGCTCTCTGGCACGAGCGCGACATTTCGCACTCCTCGGTCGAGCGTGTGATCTTCCCGGATTCGACGATTCTGGCCGACTATCTGCTGGCCAAAACGACTAACTTGATCGACCGTCTGCTGGTCTATCCCGAGCGGATGAAGAAGAATTTGGAATCGACCGGCGGGCTGATCTTCAGTGGCCAACTACTGCTCGATCTGGCCGAGGCCGGCATGATGCGCGAGGACGCCTACCGTCTGGTGCAGGGCCACGCCATGCGCGCCTGGCAAGAGGATCTCGTCTTCCGCGACGAAGTAGCCAAAGACGCGAAGATCACCGCGTTGCTCGCGCCAGAGAAGTTAGAGAAGGCCTTCGACTACACGCGCCAACTAAGCAATGTGGAGGCGATCTTCCGCCGCGTGCTAGGAGAGTGACGATAGCTGCTAGCCTCTAGCTACTAGCCTCTAGCTCCTAGCTCTCTGGCCGCTTGAACTTGTACCTCCGAGGGTGCCCCCGGTCTCGATTTTGAAACCGGGGAAAACCACAACGCGAAAGATCGAAATGATCCGGTTACGGTGCTGGCTTGTAACGTGAGCGCTGTTCCAGTTTCAAAAACGAAATATGGCTTAGGCGCACGCGGCAAAAGGGGGGTTCAACGATGAAGCGCAATCCGCACATTGGCTCTTCGCTCGATGATTTTCTCAAGGCGGAAGGGCTGTACGAGGATGCGACCAACCACGCGGTCAAGCGGGTTTTAGCTTGGCAGGTGGAAAAGGCCATGCAGGAGCAAAAATCACCAAAGTAGAGATGGCGCGGCGCATGGGTACCAGTAGGCCAGATCAACATGGCGCCCGGTCCGCGCCGTAGGCTAGATCAGCATGATGCGCCGTAGGCGCAACGGTTATTAGCCCCGCGCTTCAGCGTGGGGTAAGCTTCATGGTTATAGAAAGGTAGTCCCGTAGGGACGGTGTTCTATGGCTCACACGTATGCGGCCAATTTATGCTTTTGGCAACGGCCTTAGAAAGTCAGGAGTGGGAAGTTTGCATTTAACCCTCGCCATCACCGGAGCTTCCGGCGCGATCCTCGCGCGCGAGGCGCTGCGCGCGCTTGAGGCCGACGCCCGCGTGGAACAAATCCACTTTGTCGCTTCAGAAAATTCATTGCGCGTGATAGCGGAAGAATTGGGCGTGAGTGGCCGCACGCAGTGCCTCAAAAAGCTGCTGGGCGCGAAGCCAACAAAAATCGTCGAGCACGCCGACGCCGACATCGGCGCATCGATCGCCTCGGGCAGCTACCCTTCAGACGGCATGATCGTGTTGCCCTGCTCGATGGGAACTCTGGCCGCGATCGCCAATGGCCTCGCCGATTCGCTGATCGCCCGCGCCGCCGACGTCACGCTCAAGGAGCGGCGGCCGCTTGTGCTCTGCGTGCGCGAAACGCCCTTCAATCGCATTCACCTGCGCAACATGACGCTGGCCGCCGAGGCCGGTGCGACGGTCTTTCCCTGCATTCCGGCCTTCTACAACCGCCCCGCCGATTCGATCGAGATGGCTCGCCAATTCGCCTTCCGCGTGCTGGCGTTTATCGGCCTGCCGCAGCCGGGCGCCTACGTGTGGGGAGGGACCAGGGACTAGGGGCTATGACAGCATAATTTTGTACCTTGAGCCTGAAGCGCAGAAAAAACTACTCGGCAGCCTTAACGATGTTCACTTCAAACGGAACCTTGACCAGCCCGGCGGCTTTGGCCATGACGGCCTTGAAGCGCTCGGTGTTGGCGTGAACCTTCAGTTCTTCCTGGCTGGCCCAGTGCTCGACGAAGAAATAGATGCCGGCAAGATTTGACTCGAAGAACTCGTAAGACAGATTGCCCTTTTCGCCGCGCGTAGGTGCGACCAACTGTTTAAGAAGGTTTTTCAATTCTTCCGCTTTGCCGTCGCTTGCCTCGGCCCGTGCAATTACGCGTACTTCTGCCATGGTGTGTTTCTCCTTCAAAAGTGACTCAACTCCGTTGTACGCGTTCGCGGCGGGGCAAATCAAACAAGGGGGGCGGCAGCCGGTGGAAAGCGCACGGAAAACACGATCGCTCCAATTTGACAACGCGGTGGCTTAGACCTGATACTTTCATCCATGCTGAATACAAGCCAGATTGAGACAGGGACCACGATCATGTGTATGTGCGCATGTCGGCGGCGGACCCGTCCCTGCGACTTGTAAGCGACTGTGCACCAGCGCAACCGATCTTAGAGTCAACGGCCCGGGTCCTACTAGGACGCGGGCTTTTTCGTGTCCGAGCTACGGTGTCCGTCATTCTTCAACCCAAGCCAGCCAAGGCGAAGCCAATTCCTGAAGGAGCGAAACGATGTCCGAATCCGAAGAGATTAAGCAGAAGTTTGCCACCCTAGCCGTTCACGCCGGTCAAGTGCCCGATCCCACCAACGGCGCCGCGTCCGTTCCCATCTTCCAGACGTCTTCTTATGTTTTCCATGACGCCGCTCATGCCGGACGGCTTTTTGGACTGAAGGAGCCTGGTTACATCTATTCCCGCATCATGAACCCCACCACCGACGTTTTCGAGCAGCGGGTGGCGGCATTGGAAGGCGGCGCGGCGGCGCTGGCCACGGCTTCGGGCCTGGCGGCGGAAGATTTAACCCTCTCCTCGCTGGCCGACTCCGGCGATGAGATCGTTTCGACGACCTCGCTTTACGGCGGCACCTACTCTCTGCTGGCCCATACCTTTCCGCGGCGGTCGAACGTCAAGGTGCATTTTGTGGATGCCGACGACTTCAAGGGACTGAGCGCGGCCATCAACGACAAGACCAAGGCCCTTTATACTGAAACGCTGGGCAACCCCAAGCTGGACGTCGCCGACATTGAAACGTTGGCCAAAATCGCGCATGAGCACAATCTGCCGCTGGTCATCGACAACACGGCGATTTCGCCGGCTCTGGTGCGGCCCATCGAGTGGGGCGCAGACATCGTGGTCAACTCGGCCACCAAATTCCTCAGCGGCCACGGCAGCGTCATTGCCGGCGTCATCGTGGATTCGGGCAAATTCGACTGGGCCGCATCAGGTCGCTTCAAGAACTTCACCGAGCCGGACCCGTCCTATCACGGCCTTTCCTACGTCGATGCCTTCGGTCCGCTGGCCTTCATCTTCAAGGCGCGCGTGCAGGGCTTGCGCAACACCGGCGCGGCGCTTTCGCCCTTCAGCGCCTGGATTGCGCTGCAAGGCATTGAGACGCTGCACCTGCGTATGGAGCGGCACTCGGCGAATGCTCTGGCCGTGGCCAGGCACCTCGAAAAGCATCCCGGCGTCACCTGGGTCAACTATCCCGGCCTGGAGTCGAGCAAGTATCACCAGCGCGCGCTGAAATATCTGCCCGACGGGCAGGGCGGCCTGGTCACCTTCGGCATCAAGGGCGGCCTTGAAGCCGGTAAAAAGCTGATTGACACGCTGAACACGCTGCCGGTTTTCTCCCTGCTGGCCAATATCGGCGACGTCAAGTCGCTGGTGATCCACCCGGCCTCCACCACTCATGAGCAGCTTTCCGTCGAGGAGCAGGCCTGGACCGGCATTACTCCCGAACTGGTCCGGCTCAGCGTGGGCATCGAGGACATTCGCGACATTCTGGCCGATCTGGACAAAGCGATCGAGGTGGCCAACGGAGCGAAGTTCGTCGGCGCGGTGTAGCCCGCTGCGGCAAAACAGAATAACTGTCTAGCTTTTAGAGCATTTTCACCGGGTGGAGTAGAGCAAAATTAGCGCTTCTCATCCTTGGTCCGTGATCGTTTAAATTTGTACTATTGAGGGTGCCCCCGGTCTCGATCTTGAGACCGGGGAACCACAACGCGATGAATCGAAATGATCCGGTCACGGTACTTAGCGCATTTTCACCGCTGGTGTAGCGGAAATGCTGGTGTATTGGAAATCTGGGTGCCCCATTCTAGCCGCGTTCTTGTCTTTTGCGGCTAGGGTGGGGTGCAAGTCAATCCATACTCCGGCATACCTGTTTATGAAAATGCGCTAGGGGTAGGGCGGGACGAAAAGCAGCAGCATACTTTACAGTAATTGTAAAAATGTTCTAGCCTCCATCTCCCGGTTTTTGGCCGCGAGCCTTAACGGAACGCCGCCGGAACCCCGGAGCTAGGAGCTAGAGGCTAGAAGCTAGAGGCTAAAAAAAATGCCCGATTCCTATAACCGCAGCGGCGGTTCGCCGCCGAAAGCGAAAATGATTATCGTGGAGCCGACCTACGAGGGCGACTTTGTAGCCAACGGAGCGCTGGAGCTGGAGTGCGGACGCCGCCTGATCTGTCCTACGCTGCATTATGCCGTCTACGGCCGGCTCAATGCGGCGCGCGACAATGCCGTACTGGTTTGCCATGCGCTGTCCGGCTCGGCGCTGGTGGGGGCCTGGTGGCCGGAGATCTTCGCGCCCGGAGCGGTACTGTCGCTCGAGCGCGATTTTGTCATCTGCATCAACATGCTGGGTTCCTGCTACGGCTCAACGGGCCCCAGCTCGGTAAATCCGGAAACCGGCGCGGCCTATGGACCGGAGTTTCCCCTGATCGACGTTCGCGACAACGTGCGGGCGCAGGCGCAGCTGCTCGACTCGCTTGGCGTACGACACCTGCGCCTGGTGCTCGGCGCTTCTCTAGGTGGCATGCAGGCGCTGGAATGGACCATTCTCTATCCCGCGCGCATGTCCAGAGCGCTGGTAATCGGCGTTTCGCCGCTTTCGGCCATGGGGCTGGCGCTCAACCATCTGCAACGTCAGGCCATCGTACATGACCCGGAGTGGGCCCAGGGGCGCTATCTGCCCCAACGGCCGCCGCGGCGCGGGCTCTCGCTGGCTCGACAGATCGGCATGATCAGCTACAAATCCACCCCGCTCTTCGAGGAGCGATTCGGCCGCAAGCCCGACCGTTCCGGCGAAGATCCCTGGGCGGTCAATGGAAACGGCGAAGGCCTCATCGGCGGGCGCTTCGATATTGCCGGCTATCTTGACCATCAGGGCCAAAAGTTCATCGAGCGCTTTGACGCCAACGCTTATCTGGCGCTGTTGCGCACCATGGATACGTGGGACCCGCGGCGGGGGTACAACTCGCCCGAGGAAGCCTATAGCCGCATTCGGGCCAAACTGAGCTTTATCGGCATCAGTACGGACTGGCTCTTTCCGGCCGCCGACGTGCGGCGCTTCGCCGAGGCGGTGCGTCAGGCCGGCGCCCAGGCCGAGTATCGCGAAATGGTCAGCGATCATGGCCACGACGCTTTTCTAGCCGAGCAGGTGGAGTTGGTCCAGTTGTTGCAATAGCATTTGCCCTTGCGCCGGCGCGGTGAGAACCGCGCTTGACGTATAGGTGGAGTGAGGTTTTAAAGTCATGCTTGTCAGCGGCGGTGCGGCTTTCTATAATCCTGCTACGCAGCAATGGAAGCCGTGGTATTGTAGTACCGTTACCGCGAGGCGCATTGGTATAAGCCAATGGTTGTGCCTTGATGTTGACGTATGAGTTGAATTGTTATTCCCATATTCCCATTTGGTAACTCCCAGGAGCACTGCATGAAGAAGCTAATTGTTGCATCCGCGCTGGTATTGGCAGGCACGATCCTTGTCTCCTCGCCCGCGCTGCGCGCTCAGGATCCAGGTCAGATCACCATTCAAGACCCGGCCGAGTTCAATGCCTTTCAAAATGCCAGCACCCAAAGCGATCCGGCGGCGCAATCGGCGGCGCTTGAGAGCTTCCTTTCGACCTATCCGCAGAGCGTGGCCAAAAAAAATGCTCTCGACGCGTTGATCGACAGTTATCAGAAAGCCAACCAGCCAGAGAAAGCCTTGAGCGCGGCTGCCCGTATGCTGCAGCTCGACGCCAATAACTTTAAAGCCATCGTCCTTTCGGTCTTCGTCAAGAAGTTCCAGTGCGGCAAAAGCCTTGATCCGAGCGGCGTCACCACCGATCCGCAGACCTGCGACGACGCCGGCGCACTGGCTCTGCGCGGACTGAACGCGCCCAAGCCGGCCGACATCTCCGATGACGATTGGAAGAAGACCACCATCAACGCCTATCCCCTTTTCCATTCCGCCATCGCTTACGACGACGTGGTCTCGAAGAAGGACTATAAGGGCGGCATCGACGAATACACCAAGGAGCTGATGCTCTATCCGGTGCAGGCGACCACCGTTCCCGGTCCTGGCCTGCAAGATACCTTGCAACTGGCCCAGGCCTATGCCAAGCCCGGCGACTCCCGCGATGCAGTAAAGGCCATCTGGTTCTTCGCCCGCGCCTGGAACTTTGCTC
>PMHC01000301.1:0-1104 GCA_003156495.1 Acidobacteriaceae bacterium | reverse complement strand
GAGCCCGCGCCGACGCCGGCCAAGCTGGCGCACGAAGCCCTGGTGGGCGGCGATCCGAGCAAGCTCAACCTCGAGGATAAGGAGTTCATTCTGGCTAACGGCGTCCCGGAAGATGCCGACAAGCTCTGGGGACTTCTTAAGGGACAGGAAACTCCAGTCCCAGGCAACGTGATCGCGACGGCCGTTACGGCGTTGAAGGTGACGGTTACCGGCGCGGCTCCCAAGCCGAAGGAATTTGTGGTCAAGCTGGCCACTCCGGCAACTTGCGCCTCCATTTCCGTGCCTGCCGACGCCGCGGCCTATCTCCAGGCCAATGGCGTTAAAGCCGATGTCGATGCTTTGGGCGATGCGCTCACCGGCGCCAAAAAAATCGTCGTCGAGCCGGTTGTGGGCGCGATTGGCGTGGCTGTGACCAACGACGCCAAAGAAAACCACAAAGCCGACTTCATCGTGAATCTCAAGTCGCCGGCTTCGTGCAGGGCTGTTCCCTCCGTGGGCTCCGCGCTCGCGCTGCAGCCGGCCAAGGAACTGGATGGCGTTTACGACACCTACGCCAAGGTTCCCGAAACCGGATCGGTGCAGATCGTGCTGCGCGACGGACTCCTGCAGGAAGAGAAGAAGGCGGCTCCGGCTCCGGCGCATCATGCCGGCAAACCTGCCGCCGGACGGCACTAAATCGCACGCTAACCTGCTTCAGGGATCACCGAGGGCAGTCCGCTTACGTGGGCTGCCCTTTTTTCGTGGGCTGAGGAGCGTAGCTATTTTCCGTGGTCTATGGGCGAGGCTTTTTTTTAGCGGGCTGAAAGCGCGGCCTTTGGGGTGGAAGCAAGGGGCTGCCCCACGCAGTGGTCATTCGCCAAGCATGATGCGCTGAATGGCCGTGGCGTGGCCTGTGGCCGGGTCGCATGTAACCAGCGCGGCGCACATTTTAGGGTTTCCCTTGGCGGCCTCGANNAGGCCCGCTCATGCCCACATCGCTCTGAAAGGCCGTGCCACCGGGCAGAATGCGTTCGTCGGCGGTGGGAATATGTGTGTGCGTGCCTAGAACGGCTGTGACGCGGCCGTCCAGGTGCCAGCCCAGCGCCACTTTTTCGCTGGTGGCCT
>PMHC01000007.1 GCA_003156495.1 Acidobacteriaceae bacterium | reverse complement strand
CGAAGCGCTTGATCTTGGTGTTGTCGAAGACCACGCTGGAGGACTTGTCGCCGGTGAGGCTGCCGAGTTCGTCGGGATGGCATGCGCTGAGGAAGTCAGACGCGATGTGGATGAGGTTGGGCTCGACGCCCGCAGCCTCGGCGGTGATGCGGTAGAGCTGGTCCCAGGTGAGGACTTCGTCGCTGGTGATGTGAAAGGCGTGGCCGATGGCCTGGCGGTGGCCGAGAAGGCCGACGAAGCCCTGGGCGAAGTCGCTGTTGTGGGTGACGACCCAAAGGGAGGAGCCGTCGCCTGGGACGATGACTTTTTTGCCGCGGCGCATGCGGTCAAGGGCGGTGAAGGATTTTTGCCAACTGTTGACGGCGAGAACGATCTGCGTGTCGCCGTACGTGAGCGAGGGACGGACGATGGTGATGGGAAAGCCGTCGTCGCGGTAGGCCCGCATGAGGCGGTCCTCGCAGGCGATTTTGTCGCGGGAGTATTGCCAGTAGGGGTTTGCGAGCGGGGTTGATTCAGTGATGAGATAGTGGCCGACGGGGTGCTGATAGGCNNTGGGCGGTGCGGTCGCGGAAGAGGCGGATGTCACGCTCGATGTGGTCGGGGGTGAACGCGATCCAGTCGACGACGGCGTCGTAGGTCTGATTGCCGAGGGCCTGGGCAACGGCGAACTCGTCGGCGATGTCGGCGGTGAGGGTGCGGACGCCTGCGGGAAGATCGGCGGCGTGCTGTCCGCGAGTGAGGAGGGTCAGGTCGATGCCGCGTTCGGCGGCGAGGNNAGCCGCGGCGGACGGCGATGTAGTAGGCGAGCAACTGGAGGGGGACGATTTCAATGAGCGGGGAAAGCAACTCGATAGTGGGTGGGATGAAAATGACCTGCTCGACGAGGCTGCCGATGGTGGCGTCGCCCTCGGTGGCTACGGCGATGACGCGGCCGGAGCGGGCGGTGACTTCCTGAATGTTGGACAGGGTTTTTTCGTAGCGAAGTTTGGATGCGGGGTCGGATTCGTCGCGCGTGACCAGCACGACTACGGGCAGGGTTTCATCAATTAGAGCGTTAGGTCCGTGCTTCATTTCGCCGGCGGGGTAGCCTTCAGCGTGGATGTAGGAGATTTNNTAGAGGAAGTCGCGCGCGGTGGAGAAGCCGGCGGCGAGCTGCTCGCACTGGGAGGAACGGGAGCGCAGGATTTCTTCAATCTTGCCGGGGATGCGGCCGAGCTGCTCGATCAACTGGACGGACTGGGCGGGGTCGATGCGGCCGCGGAGCTGGCCCAGCTTTAACGCGAGCAGGAAGAGCGCGGTGAGCTGCGCGGTGAAGGCTTTGGTGGAGGCGACGCCGATCTCCGGGCCGGCGTGGGTGTAGATGGCGCCGTGGGCTTCGCGGGCTACCATGGCGTCGACCACGTTGCAGATGGCGACGGTTTTGGAGCCGAGCGACTTCATTTCGCGCTGCGCGGCCAGCGTGTCGGCGGTTTCGCCCGACTGGGTAATCAGCAGGCCGAGCGCGTCGGGGCCGGCCATGGGATTGCGGTAGCGATATTCGCTGGCGTAATCGACGTCGACCGGCAGCCGCGCCAGCCGCTCGATCATGTACTTGCCGGCGAGCGCGGCATGCCAACTGGTGCCGCAGGCGGCCACGTTGATGCTCGAAACGCACGCCAGTTCTTTGTCGGCGATCTTCATTTCGTTAAGGAAGACCGAGCCCGAGTCGAGCGAGACGCGGCCAAGCGTGGTGTCGCGAATCGCGCGCGGCTGCTCCCAAATTTCTTTGAGCATGAAGTGCTTGTAGCCGCCTTTTTCAGCCTGAATCGGATCCCACTCGACGCGAATCAGCTCGCGCTTGATGGGGCGGCCTTCAAAGTCGGTCAGCTTCACGCTTTCCGGCGTCAGCACGGCCATGTCGCCGTCTGCCAAAAAGTAGATATTGCGCGTGTGATGCAGAATTCCCGGCACGTCGCTGGCGACGAAGGCTTCGCCCTTGCCAACGCCGATTACGACCGGCGGCCCAAAGCGCGCGGCGACAATTTTGTCCGGCTCGGCGGCGCTCAGCACGCCCAGCGCGAAGGCGCCGGTCATGCGCTTGGTTGCGCGGCGCAGCGCTTCTTCAAGCAGAATCGGCGAACCCGCGGCTTCGGCGTCCTTTTGAATTTGCTCGATCAGGTGCGCGATGATCTCCGTGTCGGTTTCGGTGACGAACTTGTGCCCCTGCGCCGTAAGCTCGCGCTTCAGCTCCAGGTAGTTCTCCACGATTCCGTTGTGCACAACGACGATGCGCCCCGTGCAGTCGCGGTGCGGATGCGCATTTTCTTCCGTGGGCCGGCCGTGCGTGGCCCAGCGAGTGTGGCCGATGCCGTAGGTGCCGTCGAGAGGGTGCTCCTGCAGAACCTTTTCCAGATTCACCAGCTTGCCCGGCGCGCGGCGCACTTCCAGCTTTTTGCAGCCGGGGCTGCCGACGGCGATTCCCGCCGAGTCGTACCCGCGATACTCCAGCCGCCTCAGTCCCTCGATGATGATCGGGACCACTTTTTTAGGGCCAACATAACCGACAATCCCGCACATGAGTTGATTCTATTCCAGGCGTCCGGGGCAAATGCCTATTCCGGCCATGCGGGATGGGGCGCGAGCGCCGAAGATGCCGGTCGTGGCGAGGGAAAGAAAGGAGGGCGGCGCACAAAGAGATTTTTTCTGCGTTTTCATGGCGATTCTTATGATGAGATTCCGGCCGGCCGCGCCCGTTATTCTGGAAGAGCAATGACCGGACAAACTCATACTCTTCACCGCGTGGCTGTTTTCTGCGGATCGGCTTACGGCAACAATGACGCTTTTCGCGCCGAGGCGGCCGCGCTTGGCGACGCAATCGCGGCCGCCGACCTGGGGCTGGTGTATGGCGGCGCAAACTGCGGCCTGATGGGCGCGGTGGCCGATGCGGCATTGGCGCGCGGCGGCGAGGTGATCGGCATTTTGCCCGAGGTGCTCGACGGCGACGGTCGCGAGCTGGCGCATGCGGAATTGACCGCGCTTGAAATTGTGCCCACCATGCACGCGCGCAAAGCCCGCATGCACGAGCTGGCCGACGCATTTGTGACTTTGCCCGGCGGTTACGGCACGCTCGACGAGATCATCGAGGCCGTCACCTGGGCGCAGATCGGCATGCATGACAAGCCGTGCATCCTTATCAATACGGCCAGTTATTGGGATGGTTTTTTGGCTTTTCTCGACACGGCCGTCGCCGCTGGATTTATCAAACCACATAACCGGCAACTGATCCGCGTTGCCGCCGACGCGAAAGAAGCGCTGGCTATGGCCGCGGGCCGCGACTGAGCGGCGTTATGATGCCTTCATGGCAACCAAACTGCGCTTTGGCGTTTTGAGCACGGCCAATATTGGCCTTGAAAAAGTGATTCCCGCGCTGCAGCGGGGCCAACTCACCACGGTCGCCGCCATCGCTTCGCGCGATTTGAGCCGCGCCCGCAAGGCTGCGCATGAGCTGGGCATTCCCACCGCTTACGGTTCCTACGAGGAACTGCTCGCCGATCCTGACATCGACGCCATCTACAATCCCCTGCCCAATCCGCTTCACGTTTTGTGGACGACGAAGGCCGCCGAGGCGGGCAAACATGTTTTGTGCGAAAAGCCCATTGGCATGAGCGTGGCCGAGGCCAAAACGCTGCTTGATGTGCGCGCGCGCACCGGCGTGAAAATCTGCGAAGCCTTCATGATCCGCAGCGCGCCGCAGTGGCTGCGCGTGCGCGAGTTGCTCGATCAGGGGCGCATCGGCGAACTGCGCGCCGTTACCGCATTTTTCAGTTACTACAATGTCAACCCGGCCAACATCCGCAACCAAGTGGAAACCGGCGGTGGAGGCATTTACGACATTGGCTGCTACTGCATTCAAGCCGCGCGCTACGCCTTTGGCGTGGAACCCGTGCGCGTTGCCGCCGCGCTGGAACGCGATCCGCGGATGGGAACCGACCGGCTGGCTTCGGCGATTCTCGAATTTCCCTCGGGCCACGCCATCTTCACCTGCGGCACGCAATTGATTCCGTATCAGCGGGTGAATCTGCTTGGCGCGCGCGGACGCATCGAGATGGAGATTCCTTTTAACCCGCCCAACGACCGGCCCACGCGCCTGTTCATCGATGCGAGCGGCGAGCTGACGGGCAGCGGCGTCGCGAGCGAAAGTTTCGCCGCCGCCGATCAGTACACGCTGGAGGGCGACGCTTTTGCCCGCGCTGTACGGGAAGACACGGCGGTTAGCGTGCCAATCGAGGATTCAATCGGAAACATGGCCGTCATCGATGCGATCTTTCGCGCGGCGGCTTCGGGGCAATGGGAAGCGACGCGGAGTTAGAGCGCTTTCATCATTGCTGTAAAGTAGAAAGTCTTTTCCAACCCACCTTCACCGTCCGCTGTGGCGGACGGCTAAGGTGGGGCACCCAAATTTTTTACTACGCTATTGGCGAGAATGCGCTAAAGCGTCGCGCACTCTTTCAGGTCGCGCGCCAGCGCATCGATGCGCGCCGGGTCGCTGTCCCAGGGGAACATGAAGCGCGCCGCGCCGCCGATGAAAGTGTAGAAGTGCCAGCCGCGCGCGATCAGGCAATCGAGCACGGCCTGCGGCGCTTCAATAAAAACGGCGTTGGCTTCAACCGGCTGCACGATTTTTACGCCGGGAACCTTAGCCGCCTGATCGGCTAAGCGACGCGCACTGCTGTTGGCGTGCTCGGCGTTGCGTAGCCATGCGCCGCTTTCGAGCATCCCGACCCAGGGCGCGGAAAGAAAGCGCATCTTCGAGGCCAGTTGCCCGGCCTGTTTGCAACGGTAGTCGAAATCTGCGGAGAGCTTGCGATCGAAGAAGAGCACCGCTTCGCCCATGGCCATGCCGTTTTTCGCGCCGCCGAAGCAGAGCACATCGACGCCGCTCTTCCACGACAGCTCGGCCGGCGTGCAGCCCAGACTGGCGCAGGCGTTGGCGAAACGCGCGCCGTCCATGTGCAGCGCGAGCTTCAATCGGCGGCACTCCTCTGAGATGGCGCGCACTTCGTCGAGGGTGTAGACGCGGCCGGTTTCAGTCGATTGCGTGATGGTGACCGCGCGCGGCTTGGGATAATGAATGTCTTGCCGCTTGGTGGCCAGCTCGCGAATTGCCGCCGGCGTCAATTTGCCGTCGCCGTTACCGGCAGCCACCAGCAGCTTGGAGCCGTTGGAGAAAAACTCCGGCGCGCCGCATTCGTCGGTTTCAACGTGCGCCTGATCGCTGCAAATCACGCTATGAAAAGACTGGCAGCAGGCCGCAAGCGCCAGTGAATTGGCCGAGGTGCCATTGAATACGAAATAGACGTCGCAATCGATTTCGAAAAGCTTGCGGAAAGCATCGGAGGCCTTCGCCGTCCAGGGATC
>PMHC01000155.1:886-24985 GCA_003156495.1 Acidobacteriaceae bacterium | reverse complement strand
CTGAGAGCGATCACGGTACACGAGCCCCTTCAGACGTTTCTCCGGCTTCAGTCGCCGAAGCGATTGTTGGAACAGAGAGCTAGAACTCAAGGTCGAGATCCTTGCTCACTGTACCGCGCTGGGCAAGAAGCCAGTCACCGTACTCGTCCGCGGCCACAATGTTCGCTAGCGCGGCTTCGATCAGCTTGGAGTCGGATTGGATGCCGGTCTTCTTCTTCGCCTGCTCGACGAGAAGCGATGGCATCCGACCGCGCACAGTGAGTGTCCGTCCGCCACTCAGCAGCCCCTGCTGTCCGGCGATGGACAGTGCATCGCTGTACCGGCTACTACTCGTTGCCAGCTTCGGTCGCTTTGAGCTTCGGGGAATTTGAAATCCAATTGCCTGGGCCATAGGGGAACCTCCATGAGAGTGTAGCACATATTATTAAGAGGCGTGCTACACGTCTAGCTGCCGTTCACGCTTTTCCAGTGACGACGCCATATTCAGAGCCAACGCCTCCGATTTACAGCATTTTCCAGGGTGAACTCATCCGAAGCCTGCATCGGCCTCTTCCAGGGGCATTTGAAATGCGTCATCTCCATCCCGAGTTGGCAAAACAGGGAACCCAAAGTCAGCGTTGCCGCGACATTGGCGGTCACACCTATGACCGGGCAAATGCCAGGAGTGGTTGAATGTCGCTCTTGTCGGCAGCGCGAAGAGCATCAATGTAGCTGCGCCGGAAGTCGCCGGCCTGCACGATGTCCGCACTGCCCCATGTGAATGCCGGTCTGCCCTGCCTCCGCACCACCACATCCGCCATGAGTCGCGCGTGGCGACCATTGCCGTTAGCAAATGGATGAATCCAGACAAGGCGATGGTGAAACCGTACAGCGAGTTCGTCAGGCTCGTAGGTTTGATGTTCGACCCAATAGCGTGCATCACCCAAGAGACCTGCCAGTGCCTCGCGTATCTGGTGATGGGGAATGCCGATGTTCTTTTCCGTAGCTCTGTAAATCCCAGCCCACTTCCATGTCTGGTCGAACATGCGGCGATGCAGCTCTCTCACATAGGCTTCCGCAAACGGGTCCTGACGATTCAGGTTTCGTGGATTGAGCGCCCAAGAGTAGGCTTCAAAGATGTTCTGACGCTCCCACTCGTTTAGCTCCTCCTTTGTCGTCAGGTCAGGGATGAGCTCGTCCTGCTCTTCGGGAGACAGTGGCGTATTGCCGTCTCCCGTTGCGAAGAGAGTCATCGGGATGCACGCTTTCTGACGAGGCGGCGTGTTTCTGCCTCCACCGCTTCGTCGATTCTGCCGACAGCCTGGTTTTCCAGCGCCATCGAGTGTTCGACTCCGAGGACATGCTTCTTGACCTCGGCGCGCGCGCGCGTTTCCATCAACCCCTGTATGTTGTCGGCTCGCGGGACAAGCGCGTAGACCAGATCGCAGTCGAGCGCATTGGCGACGGCGCGCAGACTCTTCAACGTAATGCGGTCTTCCGCTTCGCCCTTTTCCAGTTGCAGCGGGAGTTGGCGGCTCGTTCCCAGCCTGCGCGCGAGTTCGCCCGAGGAGACACCGAGCGCCTGCCGGATCGTGCGTATCCATCCCTTCGACGGGCGCGGGACTTTTCTCGCAGCCTGGTATGACTCCAGACTGCGATCCAGTTGTTGCAACCGGAGATTGCGGAACTCGTTACGCATGGGGCACGCCTCAGACGACAAGATAAATATAGTCAAGTGGAGCAGAAATGACAAGTTTTATATTGTCTCTTAGACATAAAATGACAATATGTAAATTGTCACAAGCTCTAATAAGTTGCTTCCCAATCATCGGGCTTCCCGACCGCTCTGCAAGGCTCTTTGCCATTTCTTAAAACTCCGTATCCGGGGTTAGTTGGGGTCGGCGATTCGCGTAACTGACGGATACCGGGCGATGGCAGGTGGGGCCGTTGGGATGGAGAACCAACGGTCGCTGCAGGGTCCGAGAGAAGCTGCGGCAAGGGATGCCACGCCCGGTCGTCGCCGGACGCGAAAACGAGTCCAACAATCATTGGTTGGAAATCCCGAAACGGAAAAGCGAATAAAAAGCGATGAGCCAACGCTCACAATCGAGGGCTAACCCCACGAGATTTGACCCCGCTCCAACCCCATATAACGACGGCGAAGGACTCTTTTTCATTCATTTTCAACGACTTACGACTCTTTGAAATTACCGATCACGCCATGTAACTCGTTGATAATACGTTACTTATGCCACTCATAACCCAAAGGTCGCTGGTTCAAATCCAGCCCCCGCAACCAAAAAATCAACAACTTACGTAATTTCGTGGGAATCTTGAGGGCGCAATTGGGGCGCATCCACTCCAGCCGCTAATAGTTCCTCGACTAGCCGTGCATTCGCGGGCCGGGTTGAGTTGAGCATAGCGTTCTGCCCGTACTTCATCGTCATGTCGATAGACGCATGGCGCATCAGCTTCTGCTGGACTTCCAACGGAAGCCCAAGTTCAGCCAATTTCGCCCGGTACGTGTGCCGGAAGGCGTGCCAACCCAACTTCGGCAGACCGATTGTTGCAGCCGCCCGGTTCAGGTGGCGTTGCCGCATCGTATCCGCATGGTAGGGTTTGCCCGTGTCGAGGTTGCCGAACAGCCAGCCATTCACCGGCTTTTCGGCCTCTCTCCACTCGCGAAGAACTTCGGCCAGTTCAGGATGCAAGGGCAACTCATCCTCGCTGGCCTCCGTCTTCGTGTCCTCCACATGACCGTTGACCACCGAACGCCGCACCTGAAGCGAGCCCGCCTCCAGGTCCACGTGTCCTCCCACCGAAGTCCGAGGATTTCGCTGACGCGAAGCCCCAGGCACATGGCCAGAGTCACCATGACCCGGCAATGCTGTGGGAGCAGGGGCAACAACTTCTGATATTGCTCCGTAGTGACGAGAACGATCTTGCGCGTCCTTTTCGACGATCCGTGCAGTTCGATCAGTGACATCGGATTGCGCTGGATCTCCAGGTACCGCCAGCGCATCGCCTGCCGGTCAGAAGAAGCCGGTCTCCAGGAGCCACCTCAATGGCGCGCCGCTCATGAACAGAAAAGGAACGCGTTTGCGCCGTTCAGGCGAACCCGCGTGGCGGCATGGCTCTCAGACTCTTCAAGAGCTTCGCGGACAGCTTTGTCATGGGTGGCAAGCAGACGCTCATCGCCGCCGACCAGGGCCTGAACGGAAACCGACTTCGGTGCAGAAAAGGTCAGATCGTACAGGGACCGCCCCTTACTTTGTTCGTTTCCATCCACACCCATGCGGTCCGCACTGTGGCGAGGTCGTAGGCAACCCCACCCCGGGTGAGAGCCTCGAACATTGGTCGATCAACTTCGGATCGAGTTAGGTAACATTCGATTTCAGTCCGAAGGCCGTCTGAGGCAAAACTTTCGAGGGTATTGTTTCAGCCCCGCTGTGTGGAGCACGCTGTTTCCATAGTTCTATTGAACACTCCCCGCTCGAATGTGAAATGGCCGCCTTGGACGGGGAGGCTATAGCGCGGACATGCCTGTTAAGAGGAAAACACAGAGGCCGTGCGGTTGAAGCCGTGCGATGGAATGGCTGAGGAAATGGTTGTGCCTGATATGTGACTAGCGATTCCACCGCTCTCGCCCTGCCCTACTTTAAACGAACCCACGAGGGTGCTGAGCTGGTTGGCCAGCACTGCCAGTTGCTGGCAAGCCTCAACGGATTGTTGTGAACTAGCTGCCGTTCTCTTAATAATTGAGGCGATCTCACTCACGTTAGCGGTGACAGATTGCGTGGAATATGACTGCTCAGTAGCCGCTGCGGCAATCTGCGTCACCATCTTCTGTACCGACTCCGACCCCAGGATGATGCTGGTCAAAGCCTCACCGGCAGAGTTGGCGGAAGTAACGCCACTTTGTACATGGCCCATGCTAGAGCGCATCGCTTCGACAGCCTCTCCAGTCCCTTGCTGGATGGCTCGTACCGTCTCGTCGATCTCTTTTGTGGCAATGCTCGTACGTTCGGCCAACCGACGCACTTCGCCGGCCACGACTGCAAATCCGCGTCCGTGCTCGCCTGCCCGGGCCGCTTCAATCGAGGCATTCAAGGCCAGTAGGTTTGTCTGGCCGGCAATCTCGTTGATCACATTGACGATCTTGCCGATGGCGTCGCTTGACCGGCCCAACTCCTCGATCTTAGCTGACGTTTCCTGGTTTGCTTTTAATAGTTGCCCAATCGTCGAAACCGTCGACTGGACCGTCAGGCCGCCCGCTTGCGCGCTCTCCTCGGCCTTTCGCGCATCCACCGCGGCACTTTGCGTCGTATGGCTGATCTCTTGCACGGCCGAAGACATTTGCCCCATCGTCGCCGCAATCCGTCCGGCCTGTTCCTGCTGCTGTTCGGCTTGTCCGGCGGTCTCGCGCGCAGACGCGGCTAGTTCCGTGGCCGCCTGGCCCAGCGTGGTTGCGTGTTCACCCACTTGACGCACTATGTCCTCAATGCGGCCAATGAACACATTGAACCAGATACCGACTTCGTCGATTTCGTTGCGGCCATTCACCTCGATGCGATGCGTCAGATCGCCTTCACCTTCCGCGATGTCCTGCAGATGCAGAGCCAGAGAACTCAGCGGCCGCACCACCTGAGTTTGAATGATCCACCACGCCACCGCACAAATCACCACGACAAATAGCAGCATAACCAGTCCCGTGATCTGGCTCCGCACCGAATAGGCATCCACAACATCCAACTGCTTCTGGAAACTGGCAGAGATGGCCTTGTCGAATGGGATCATGGCGTCACTCAGCGCCTTGTTATCCTTGCCCAGTGCTCCAACCTGTCCCATTAACTCGTCGCTTGGTCCACCCGTGGCAGCCAAAATCGCGGCATATGTATCGTGGTCGCGCGACCGGAGGGACGAAAACTGGGTGAGCAGATCGTCTGCCTGCTTGCTCAGTTCGGGCGATGAGGCCAACAATGTTTTCACCTTCTCTAGCGCCGCGCCGGTCGCTTCCGCATCCGCTCCCGCACCCTTCAGCGCAGCCGCATCCTGTAGCACCACCGCATCCCCGTAGTGCTTCTTCATCCGTTCGAAGGATGNNCGCCAGCAACAACAGGTAGCCACCGCCAAGCACCGCCAGGATTGCGAGAATTTTCGTCTTGATCTTCATCTGTCCAAACATTGGATCACCTTACCGCCAAATTCTTGATGAACTCATGTTGCCGATGTCTATCCGTACCAGCAACATGACCGCTGCATTACGCACTCTCTTGGCGGGATGAGACGAGCGTTATTGTTGCCTTGTTTGCAACTCATTGTTCAGCTAAAACTTCACCGTACAGCCAGCACCTTTACACCTGCATGCGGAGTCGCCTTGCTGATGTAACCGATCGCGCCTGTGTTGTGTGCGACGAAATCGACAACGGCAACTTCGGTGTCGAGGCTCTTGGGCATGGAAGCTTGACCGGAGAAGACCAGGCTTCGCCAGCTGGCACGATAGGCCGAGTCCGACTTGCCGATGTAGGCCTGAAGGAACTCCTCGTTAGTCGTGCCCGCCTTGAGCAGGATGGGAACCACACGGCTGCCGTCTTTGAGCGAGGTCGCGCTACCCGTGAAGACATCGCGCAGGTCACTCTTGCTGATTTCGGTCGCCTTCACGCCGGGATTGGCGATCACGATCACCTGGGCCTGGGCCTGGGCAATAAAGATCGACGCGGATGCTGCAATCAAAAGTGCATACACTAGCTTTTTCATTTCGATATTCTCCTTTCGCCCAGGTTAGAAACTGAAGCCGGTACGAACTACGAGAGCGTTGGTGTTGTTTGCAAAACCGTTGGGGTTTACCGTGGTGTAATAGCCGTTTGGATAGGGCTGGTTCGCGTATCCAGACATGAAGTGGCCTTCCACCTTGACCGTCATGTACTGATTGACCGTAACTTTCCCCGCCACCACCTTATCGAAATCGCGCGCCGCATAATCGCTCGATACTGTGCCATTAGGGCTTACGTTCAAAGCATTAACATTTCTGTAATGCGAGTAGTACGATCCTGCCTCAAACCACTTGCACACGCGAAAGCCACCGCTCATATACCAGCCGCGCACATCGACGAGGCTCTCTACCGTTCCGTTGGCGATCATCTGGTCGCGAACGTACCGGCGATACTCCGACTCTGCGTGCCACCGATTCGCCGTGTATTGTCCGTAATACTGGTTAGTCCAGTCGTGTTTGGAGTGTTCGTTGTAGCTGCTCATAGGAATGGCCACGCCGCCCGCACCTACGTTTGACATTCCAATGCCCGTGATCCGCTCGTTCAGCCGTGAAACCCCAACAAGAAGGCCGCGCACGGGCGTCTTCCAGCGGAAATCGCCGCCAAAGACCGGCCCGCTCAGGCTAGTCAGCTGAATTCCGAAGCTGCTCAGCAGATAAGGATAGCCGCTGTGCATACTATCGGAGCGGCGTCCGCCGTACGCGGTATAAGCGATGGCGCCGAGTTTGTGCGGCAGCCTTTCTTTCCCGTAGATGTCGCCGCCCTCATGCGCAATCGTCGCGTCGCGCAGATCGATCGGATAGACGCTCTGCGGCATCAGCGCGAAGGTGTTGGCGAAGTCCATATCCTGCGTGTCGGTAAAGAGTCCCAATACGGTCTTTACCTTGCCCACGCGGAATCCCAGCCAGGACTTGGGGTGATAGTCAAGCATCGCCCAATCCATCAGCGGTTCCCAATTCCCCAGCTTGCCGAGCTTGCGGTCGTAAAACTGTCCGGCAATGCGTAGATTGGGACTGATCTGCATTCCCATGTTCAAGCCAAAGTCGGTAATAGCGCCGCTGCCAACGCCGCTTGTATTCATGGTCAGCCAGTTGTTGCCGTTGGTATGGATGAACCCTTGGGTTCCAAAACCATGGACCTGAACCACTTTTGATCCTATTTTGAACTCTTGCGCATGCAAGACCGACGCAAGCAATAGAACGGTGAGCGTTCCACCAGCTAAAAGTCTGCCAATCACATGTCTCATTGTGTATCTCCTTTACTTCAAAGCGGAGACGGACGCAATGAGCGCGACAATGCGCCCAACAGGAGTGACCCTGAATTGCAACCGTTCCGAGGTACTTGCCATTGCGGAGCAATTGAACGGGTTGCAATGGGTTCAGTCAGTACATCGACTAGGGCCACGGGGACATGAGCGCCCAGCTTCATAGGCACATTACTGTCTGCCATCAATGCTGTTTGCTGGCAGCAGAACCTGCATTGGTTGCAACTGCTTGCATGCCATTCCTATTCTGGGTGCGGCAATTTCGCCACTTCCGTGCTCGATTGCTGAAATCTCTGAATATCGTAGGTCGGAGCGAAAATGCCCAGCGCGCACCGCGTCCCTACTCGGCCGCATCAAGGACGCGGGAAGAGCGCCTATGTTCAATTAACCATTGCCATTCACACAGGAACGCTTAAATCAGGACAGTTTAGCGCCATTTTGGACTAATTTTAGAGTCCAACATTCATCTCTTAACGCTGATTCGAAACGGGGTTCTGTGAGCAAATCCAGCCCCCGCAACCAATCCTTCAACAACTCATAAATTTTAGGCGCCTCCGGGAATTCCCCAGGTATCTTCCAATAAAAACAGCCGCAATTTACTGAACGGTCGCAGAAGCCGCGTTTGCTGGCATTTGCCTGGCGTTTGATTTCCGTCATCGCCCGCTCGTAGACGTTCATCGTCGTAGATAAACACCAGAGCCTCTGCTTTTGCCGTTTTCTGCGTTCTTCTCTTCCTTTGCCGGTATCTCAACTTTTCTGGGTATGCGTGACGTGTTTTCCGCGCGTTCTACGCAATAAGAAAGTGAATGGGTCGTTTCCAATCCTGCTCCACAAAAGCATGAGGAAAGCCGTTCCTTGAAGGGAGATTCGATGGGAAGCATTCGCGGAAAAATACTTAAGGTTCCAGACATGACTCCTGGGCTGCTGTTTGTTAACGGCCAGCAGAAGTCATTCGAGATTAATGGCGTATGGCAGTCGTCCACCGTGGCGCCGGCAACGGGTATGACGGTTGACGTGGAGTTGGACGATGGTGGCGCAGTCACCGCCATTCGTCCGGTCACCGATTCCGATCTTGCCCAGGAGCAAGCGAAGCAGGCCGTAAACGCGGCGGGAGAGAAGGGCAAACAACTTTTGTCCTTTGCCGTCGTCAGGGTTGGCAAACCAGCGCTGATTGCCGTTGCTCTGCTTATCGTAAGCTGCTTTTTTCTAAACTACTGTTCTGTTAAAGCCACCTCCACCGTATTCTCTGTTGAAACCCACATCACATTTTGGCAAGGCATGGGGGCTTTGAACATTGTTGGTGACGACCTGGATAATCTGCCTCAACTTATGGCCGACCTGTCGAAATACAGCGACAAACATGGCGAAAAGCCGTCTGCCGGTATCTATGGCTTCATTTGCATTCTGGCTCTTGCGGCGCCGTTATTGCCCTTGGTTTGGAAAGACAAGCGGGCGGTATTGGGAGCGCTGTTGCCATTGATTTTTACGCTTGGCGTTACGTTGCAGTATCTCCATTACACGCACTCCATCGAGCAATCCGTCCGCACCGCAATTACGAAAGCTTATTCGAGCTTAGCCACGGGCAACTTAGAAGGTCTGATGGGAACGGGAAGCGCCAGCCAGCCAACCGATCCGCGCCTCTCGGCACAGATTCAGGCTCAAGTAAATATGGAAATAGAGCAGGCCAAGAAATCCGAAAAGTTCAGTCTCGATCTCGGATTTTACCTATCGAGCCTTGCGGCTTTGTATCTGGCCGGAGACGGGCTTAAGAGGTATCTGGTTCTCAAAGCAAGCGCGGCATAGCCTCGCGGATTGTTGCAGCGATCACTTATTCGACCGATCTAGATAAAAACCGGGCGGTCAAAGCAAAAAGCGGAGGGAGGCGATCCAGCTTCCCTCTGTTTTCATGCGCCGCTGAAGGACACGCGTACCACTTCCATTTACGCCCAGGCTCAAGCAGCAAGCATCGGAGAGTTATTCCTCAAATGCGCGTACAGAATTGCGGAAATATAGGCGTGCCCTCAAATGAGACACGCCTATTCATCATGTGGGATGCGGGTCGTGCGCCGGTAAGTATCCTGCGGCTGAGGCGAGAGCATCTTCCTTGGGGATGCGTGCATAGTTAACGGGAAATGAATGCGAGCCGCGTGCTATAGTGGCTTTTCGATATTTTAGCGGCTGTTTTCCCCCACAATTTGCAACCTGCGCGGCGATCTGCTGCAGCGCCACGTTTACGTTTGACGCAGGAGACAAAATGGAATCTGTTCATGACGTTGCTGATAAAGCATCCGTCAACAATTCTGTCGAAGAAAATCGGCGAGAGCTGGATGAACTGTTCAGCATCGTCTACGAGGAGCTGCGGCGGCTGGCCGCGGCCATGTGCAGAAACGAAGCGCATTCGACACGATGCGCGACAGAACTGGTGCACGAGGCCTGGATCCGGCTCAAGGACAGTCCGCAATTGGCCGAGACGACGCCACTGCATTTCAAGAGGATTGCGGCGCGTGTAATCCGCCAAGTATTGATCGACGCCGCGCGTAGTCGTGCGGCAGGAAAGCGCGGTGGCCCCGGCGCTATCCGCATCACGATGGACGAGTCGCTGTTAGGCAGCGAAGAGCCAGCGCTGAACCTGCTATGCGTGGATGAGCTGCTGCACCAGATGGAAGGAACGAATCCGCGTTTGGCTCAGTTGGCGGAGCTGCGCGTTTTTTCTGAATTAACCAATGCGGAGATTGCCACGGAACTGAATATAAGCCTTTCAACAGTGGAGCGCGGGTGGCGGCTGGCCAAGGCATGGTTAAAAGCGGCGCTGGCCGAGCACTCGAAGTGCAATCCAGAACAACAGGGATAACAGATGCCAAAGAGCGAGAACCCCGCGTTGACACCGGAGGAGTGGAAGATAGTTTCCGCCACGTTTGAGGCGACCGTTAATCTGCCCGCGGAAAAGCAGGAGGTGGCCGTACGCCAACTCTGTGGAGAGCGCGCCGATCTGGCTGATCTGACGTTGCGCATGTTGGCGCAAGAGCGGGAGCAGTTGCCGATCATCGATGTGGGGCTGCCCGCCATCGCGGCCGACATGCTGGAATCTTCCCGGCAAAAATTCGAGACCATGAACTTCGGCCCTTACCGGCTGCTGCGCGTGTTGGGCGAAGGCGGCATGGGCGTTGTCTATCTGGCCGAGCATAAAAACAACGGCATGTTGGTGGCGATCAAGATCCTGATCGATGCGCGCCTTTCGCCGGCGCGGCGGGAGCGGTTTGCCCACGAGCAAACAATGCTGGCCGCGCTCGATCACCCGAATATCGCCCGCCTGTATCACGCCTATCTGCTTGAAAATGGCACGCCGTGGTTCGCCCTGGAGTATGTGGGACGCGACAAGAACACCTCCGGCGCGCTGCCCATCGATCAGTACTGCGAGCGCCATCACGCGACGATCGAGACGCGGCTGCGGCTCTTCGCTCAGGTATGCGCGGCGGTGCAGCACGTGCACAGCAAAATGCTGGTGCATCGTGATTTGAAGCCCTCGAACATTTTGGTGACCGAAGAGGGAAAACCAAAGCTGATTGACTTTGGCATCGGCAAAGAACTGACGGAGGCGGGCGGGGATGTCGAACTGACGTTGCCTGGATTGCGGCTGATGACGCTGGCCTACGCCGCGCCAGAGCAGATTCGCGGCAATCAGGCGTTGCCTTCGGGCGACATCTACGCTCTGGGCGTAATCCTTTATACGCTGCTGACAACCCGTCATCCTTTCGAACTCGGCGGATGCACGACCGCCGAGGCCGAACGAAAGATTATTGAATCCACGCCGTTGAAGCCATCCCAGGCCGCGCGTCAGGCCGGGTTGAGCCGGCGCGCGACGGCGGCGCAATGGCGAGACCTGGATGCGCTCTGCATGAAGGCCATGCATAAGGAGGAACAGCGGCGCTACACGTCGGTTGAAGCGTTGCTGCACGACGTGGAAAATTATCTCGGCTCGCGTCCTCTTGAAGCGCGGCCGGATGGTTTTTTTTATCGGGCGTCGAAGTTCGCGCGCCGCAATTGGCGACCGCTCGCGATCACATCCGCGGCCTTGGCGGCGGTGATTGCGATGACGGCCTTCTATACCATTCGTCTGAAACAGGCGCGCGACGCCGCCAGAGCTGAAACGGCGCGTACCGAACGGGTAGAAAGCTTCATGCTCGGTTTGATGACCGACAACGAGAACGAATCCGGGCCGGCCGAACAAACGAGTTTGGCGTCGCTGGCCGAGCGCGGACTGAAAGAGGCGCGTTCGCTCGATCGCGACCCGGCGATTCAATCCGATCTTTACCAGACGCTGGGCTCGATCTATCAGGCTTGGGGCAAGGCTGATCTCGCCGATTCGCTACTGGAACAGGCCTATCGCATCCGTCATGCCCTTTACGGGGATCAAAGCGTGAAGACCGCCGAAAGTCTGATGTATCTCGGCTATTGGAAGCAAGGGCAGGACCAGTTAGACGCGTCCAATGAACTGTTGCGCCGCGCATTGGCCGTCGAGAAAGCGCATCCGGGCGAAGACGTCGGAAGCACCATTCGCACGCTGAACGCGCTGGCGCTCAACCTGCAACGCAGGGGCAATTACCGGGAGTCGATCGACACCTTGAATCAGGCAATGGCGCTGGCCGGCAACCGGGCCGAGACGCTTGAAAGCAAGGGCGACAGCATAACGCTGTTGGCCAACGACTATTTTTATATGGGCGACTATGCGCGCTCCGAGCAATTGAACCGGCAGGGACTGGAGCTTGATCGCCGGCTGCACGGCGACCGCCATCCGAATGTCGCCGAAGATCTGATCAACCTGGCGAACATCGAGGAATCACGGGCGCAGTTGCCAGAAGCGGAGCGCGACTACCGCCAGGCATTCGAGATTCTTCGCGACTGGTACGGCGCCAGCCATCCGGACGCGGCCGAAGCCGAGGTCTATCTAGCGCAGACGCTGACCAGGGAACAGAAATACACCGAAGCGCAGGCGGCCATCAGCAACGCAATTGGCATTTTGGAAGCGGCAGGCGACAACGCGCCGCGCCGCATGTTGGCGATTGCCTTCAACGCGCAGGGCAAAATCAATCAGCGTATGGCGCGCTGGGCGGAGGCGGAAAACGACTACCGGCGCGCCGCTGAACTCTATGGCCAGGTAAACGGCGAAAATAGTTGGCTGACAATTACCGCGCTAGGCAATCAGGCTTCGGTGTACATCGATTCGGGCCGATACAAACTAGCCGAACGGCTGCTCGGCGACGTGCTGCAGCGCTGCGACCGCAATTCAACAATGGACCCACTGCTGGCCGGCATCGAGCATATTCGCCTGGGAAAAACACTCCGCCTGGAAAAACGCTATATCGAGGCGGAAGCGGAGTTAGGAAAAGGGATGAAACTGATCGGCGTCGAGTCGGACAAAAATCAGGAATGGTTTCGTAAGGGGCGACAGGAGATGGCGTTGCTCCGGCAAGCCATCATCGGCGCCAATCTCCAGCCGTCGCCGCGGAAGCCATTGTCCCATATCGCGAATTAAATAAAAATCAACTGACGGTTTACCGCTTCATTTCTCGCAATGGAGAGTGAGTGGGAAGGCGTAGTGAGAATTAGACGCCGCCCTTAGCTTTCATCCTGCAAGGAGCAATCATGAAGCGAGTCGGTAAGCTGTTGCTGTCCATGGCGGTCTGTTTCCTCACTGCATCTGTTTCGTCGCAGGCGCAAGGCGAACTTTCCGCGCTTAAGGATAGTTTGTACAACCAATTCAAACTGGTCCAGATGTCATCGGACATGATCCAGGTGGTCACGCCGGGCAGCATTCTTGTATTGCACAAGGGCGGGCTGACCATGGTTGATATTGGCAATTCCGATGTACCTACTTTTTCTTATAAAGATGGCCGCTTGACGGCGAGCTTCGTTTCTCAGGGAATTATCTACTCCGCGAAGAAAAACGGAACGCCGGTGCGCACCTTCGGGCCAGGAGAACGGCTCTGGATCAACGATATCCAAGTAAAACAGGATGCGGTAACGTTGTTCGTGTTGAGCGACGTGATCGGCGACGCCCGTTATCGCGGACAGATCAAATTCTCTTATCCGGGAAGGCATGAGATTCCGCCGGCCGACCAGTTTCTGAAAACGATCGCCGAAGTGGTAACCGTGGAAGGCGACGGAACCCAGGCCGCCACGCCGGTGGAAGAGAAAAAAGTAACGCTGCCCCCCTTGCCGCCGCCGCCCGATGCCGCGCCGACGCAGCCTAAAAACATCGCATTAGGCCAGAACCGGGCGGTGGTCATCGCCATCATGGGGCAGCCGGAACATGCGTATAAGGTGGGAACCAACAAAGAAATTCTCGGTTATTCCAATCACATAAAAATCACGCTGATCAACGGCAAGGTTACCAATATCGAGTAATGGAGCAGCGGTTATTTCGCGCGCCTTTTCGGTTAAATCGTCTTCGCCGGTCATGTGAATTGGCGAAAGAAATTTCTCTGGCATGCAACGGATTTCAATCCGACCGAACCGGCCGGAAGAGGAGCTTTCATGTATCGGCGTTTCTATCGCGCAGAGTCGGTCGTCATCTCCGTTTTGTTTGCCGCGGCGATGTTGGCGCCCGTAGCCGCTTCGGCGGGAAATAAACCTGCTCCGGCAAAATCTTCGCCCCCAGCAAAGTCTTCACCTCCAGCAAAATCTTCAGGATCGTCTGGCGGCGGATCAAACTCTCATCCTTCTGGCGGCGGCGTTTCCGGTGGCGGCGGAGGAAGTTCTCATCGATCGATTGGCGGCGGCGCAGGTGATAATCACGGCTCATCGATTGGCGGTGGCGCAGGCGGTGGCACTCACAAATCGATTGGCGGCGGCGCGGGCGCGATGAAACCGGAGATGCCAAATAGAGGCAACAGCTTTGGCGGCGGCCAGATGAAGCCAGAAATGCCGAACAGAGGCGGCATGAACGGCCCCTCGATGAAATCCGAGATGCCGAACAGGGGCGAGGGCGGGGGCGCGATGAAGTCCGAAATGCCGAATCGAGGCGCGGGCATGAACGCTCCCTCGATAAGGCACGATTCGCCGATGAATCGCGACATGCGGCAGCAGTCAGGGCAGAATCACATGTCCTCCGCCTTTAACCATCCGTCACCGAATGGCGCGCACATGATGAATACGCCGCACGGCGCGGTGATGCAGCGGCCGGGCGGAAAGCTGAGCGACATTCACGACGCAGGCCGCGGCATGGACATCCATCATGGACTAGACGGAAGCCGGCGGGTATTTGCCGAGCGGCCCGATCACTCGCGGGTTTTCGCCGAGCGCGGCCGTCCAGGCTTCGTCGAGCGGCCATATCACTTTCACGATCACGATTTTTCTCGCCGCGCCTATGACTGGAATGGGCATAGGGTCGATCGTTTCTATGCAGGTTACGAATACCACGGCGTAGAGATCAATGTTTATACCTCGCCCGCCTACTACTCGCCGGGTTTCTACGGATGGGTAGACAATCCCTGGGGCGGTCCGGTGGCGTATAGCTGGGGCTTCGCCGCCAATCCATGGTACGGCTACTATGGATTTTATTTTGCCCCGGCTCCGGTTTATGTCACGCCGGCCGATTGGCTGACCGACTACGTAATCTCGACGAATTTGGCCAATGCCTACGCCGCGCAGCAGCAGGCCGGCATGCCGGCTCCGCCGCAACCAACCGCCACCGGGCAACCGGAACTGACGCCGGAGATCAAGCAGCAAATCGCCGACGAGGTGCGGACGCAGATCGCCATTGAAAATGCCGATGCGCAGAAAAACTCCCTGGGCCAGACGCCTGATCCGGCGGTGAGCAGCATCGACGGATTGTTCTCCGACGGCAAGCCGCACGTTTTCGTCGTTTCCAATTCGCTGGACGTGGTTGATAACGGCGGCAACGAGTGCCTGTTAAGCGACGGCGATGTATTGCGCACGACAGCGGCTCCGGCGGCCGGTGCGACAGCCGCGACGCTCGAAGTCTCCGTTTCCAAGGGCGACAAGGAATGCGCGCCAGCGGCCAACGTGCAGGTAGCCATCACCGACCTGCAAGAGATGGAAAATAATCTGCGCGCTACAGTCGATCAGGGAATGTCGGACCTGCAGGCGAATCAGGGAAAGAAGGGACTGCCGGCAGCGCCGCATTCGGCGGTGGGATCTCCTGTTCAGGCGGTCGTGGCCAAGGCCGCGCCTCCACCGGAAACCGGCGTCGACTCGGCGGTAAGCCAGCAACTGACGCTGGCCGATCAGGTTGACAGTGAAGCGGCGCAGGATGCGCACGTTACGCTCGATGCCGCGCCGGCCGCCAGCACCGCTTCCGCGCAAATCGATGTCGGTCCGGGACTGACAACGGCGCAAGTCGTGGCCGCGCTGGGCAAGCCCGCTTCGGTCAAGATGCAGGGAACGAACAAGATCTACAAATACAAAGACATTGAAGTGGTCTTCAACAACGGCAAGGTAATCGACGTGCGGTAGTGCCGTTTACTTTCCTCCCCCGCTCCCCCAAGCGGGCCGAATCGGGCACCCTACCCCCCGATCCGGCCCTAAATGCGGCGGACTGCAAAAGCCCGCCGCATAAATCAAGGCAAGGAAGCAGCAATGCGACGGGCGAATTCCATGCGATGGAAAAAGACGGATTCAGTGCGAGCTTTTCTCGTGCCGGCAATTTTCGGATTGCTTGTCGCTAACATCGCTCTAGCGCCAGCAGCCGGGCAAAGTTTGGCCGAGCAGTTGATGAAGCGCTATCGGGTCAGCCGCGTTACATTAACGCCGTCGGGCGCGCCGGCGACCGAGCCGGGAGAAATCTACCATCTGCGCCGCGGAGGCCTGCTGGCTTTTGCCGAAGCCGACCGGGGTAGAGAAGAGATCTGCGCGGCGACCTTTCGCGCCGGCGCGCTGCATGTTGAGAGCGGCGCGCTGTGCCAGAGCGGTCGGCACAAAGTTCTGCGCGCCGCCGATCCGGTTTGCATCACCGCCATTTCAGTGAACGAGGAAAACGATGCCGCCTCGTTCTACCTGATCGAATGTGGAAGCCGCGGCGCGATTGCAGACACTTACTACGCAAAGTTGATCTTCGACTTTCCCAAAGAATCGCTGGCTTCTTTGAGCGCCGCCCGTATGGCGCCGGTGATTGCGGAAATGCTGACTGCCGGGAAAGACGCTACGGAAGAGAAGCCCAAGCTCACGGCCGTGGAAAGCGCTACCTTACCGCAGGAAAAACAATCGCCGACGAAGAGTCCAGCAGCCGAAAAAGCGGAAGATGCTTCCGGCAAAGAAGACTCCACGCCGGAGCAGGAGCCGACGCCTTCCGCGAAAGCAGCCGATCAAAAAAACCACACCGAAGCGGCAACAGACCAGACGGCGAAAACGCCCGACGGCGGCAAAGAAGAAACAAACACGCCGCCGAAGGAACAAACACCCGCACAGGGACATGGCTATGCGATGGAGCAGCCCCCCTCGGTGGGGCAAACCATCGAGCAGGTCAAGGCGCTGCGAGGCTTGCCCGACGTTGCCGCCGATCTGGACAAGCGCTTGATCTGGATCTATCCCGACGGAATGCGCGTGATCTTCGTCGAGGGAAAAGTTACTGCAGTTGAACCGCCGGAAAAACATGAATGAGGAGATTTGCATGTTCGATTTGAACCGCAACACTTTCGCAATGGCCGCAGCACAAAAAGCGGCTGCTCCAGGCAAACGCCCCGCGACATCGTATTGGCGCGGCGCATGGAAGGCACTGGTCATCAGCCTTATCGCCGTTTTCGCGCTTCAGACGCCGGCCGGTTTTGCGGCTACATCGCTGCTCACGCCCGACAGCCGGCGCGATCTCGAGCTGCAACCCGGCGTGGTGCTGATCTATGTCCAGTTCAAAGCCACGCTCGGCCCATGGAGCGTAACGCCAGGCTTTTGGGGCAGTGGCTTTCTCTATCGGCCCGACGGCTATCTGATCACCAACGGACACGTAGCGCAATTGGCGAATGAAAAAGATCCCAAGGCAATTCAGCGGCGCATCCAGATCGCCGCGCCGCTGGTGACCAAAGCGGTGCTTGATGCCGAAGCGAAACGCGCCAGCCGCGACCTGACCGCGGACGAAAAGCAGCAGATACTCGGACAGTTGCAGAAGCTCTACGAATCCGGCGCGATCGAGATTGAAGAGATGAGCCTGAACGTGCTGCTGAGCAACGGAAAACGTTATGTCGGCGAAATTAAAGCCTACAGCGATCCGGTCGACGAGAACGGCAAGGATGTGGCAATCATCAAGATCGACGGCAAGAATCTGCCGACGGTGGCGCTGGGAAATTCCGATAACGTGAACGTAGGCGATCCGCTGACGGTGATCGGCTATCCGGGCGAAGCGCTCAACGCCAGCCTCAACGGATTCTTCAGCGCCGGTTCGGTGCTGGTGCCGACGGTGACGACCGGACGCATTTCTGCGGTAAACAAAAGTGATTACAAAGGCACGCCCGTGTTGCAGTCCGAGGCCACAATCAATCATGGCAATAGCGGCGGTCCGGCCTTCGACGCCGACGGCGAGGTCATCGGCGTAGCCACCTACACGCTGAACAAATCCGATGGCGTCGTTTCTGGATTAAATTTTTTCGTGCCCATCAACACGGTGATGGAATTCGTACGCCAGGCGGGCGCGCCGCCCGAGCGCGGCGCCTTCGACGAAATATGGCAGCGTGCGCTGGACGCCTACGCCGGCAAGCACTGGTACAAAGCGCATGCGCTGATGGGCAGCGTGCTCGAAATGATGCCCAACCAACCCGACGCGCTCAAGCTGCAATTGCAGGCAACGGAAAATTTGCGCGAAGAAGGTTTCTTCGGCTATTGGCTCGATCGCATCGGCGTTGCCGGCCTGAGCGCCGTGGGCGTGGCTCTGGCAGTACTGATCGTATTGATTGTGCTTTCGGGCTTGCGCAAGCCAAAAGCGAAGGCGAAGGTTACAACCGGCACAATCGCAATTCCGCATCCTGTTGCTTCCGGGCAAAAGCTGCCGAATGCCGCCGTGACTCCCGCCGCTACGCTAGTCGCGCAAGCAGCGCCTACGCCGGCACTGGCCGAGCAGGAAAGTTTTGGTTCGCTTTATGTGAACAATGGTCCGCTGCGCGGCAACCGCTTTCCAATTCCGAAAAAAGGATTGTTGATCGGCCGCGATCCGTCGCTCTGCTCGATCGTGCTATCGGACGAGACCGTCTCGAAGGAACATGCGTGGGTGGTGCCGCTGGACAACGGCGTGGCGGTGATCGACCGCAGCTCGGTCAACGGGACCTATATCAATTCAGCCGATTCGCAACGCATCTCCAAAATTATTTTGAAGAGCAACGACCGGATCTTTATCGGGCGCAAAAATCCAACCGAGATCACATACTTCAGCGCATAAATCAATCGGCGGCCGAATGAGGGGCGCGCATGGTTGCACGGTGCGCTCTGGCTGCGACGCAACAGAAATAAAGGAGAGAATGGAATGGCAAAATTCTGCGAAAACGGGCATCAGATGGATGAATCCTGGCCCGAGTGCCCGTATTGCAAGCGTGTAGGCTACCGCGATGCGTCTACGCAAAACGCCGGCAAAACCCGGCCCGAGCTGGGTGCGACGCGCGCGGAGGCGGAGACGAAAACAAAGACGGCCACGAAGCCCGGCTTTGACGGCGGCAAAACCGTGCTGTTAAATGCCGCGCACGCCGCGCCGGTCGTCGGCTGGCTGGTGGTAATGGAAGGTGAGGAAAAGGGGCGCGATTACCGGCTGCGCGAGGGACGCAATACACTGGGCGCTTCGCCGGAGGCTGACGTTTGCCTGAAAAATCACACCGTCTCTCAGATTCACGCCAGTCTCAGCTACAAAGACAACAAATTCGTGCTTACCGATTTGGATTCAACCAACGGCACCTTCGTGAACGGCGACGACGAAAACGTAGCACGCGTCGAATTGAAAGACGGTGACGTATTGCGTCTGGGCGAAACCACGCTCAAATTCAAATGCCTCTAGCGGCGTAACGGAGAACCATGCGAATTCGAGACGACGTGGAGTTGGCCAACGCCAGCGATGTGGGCTGCGTGCGCCAAAATAATGAGGATTACTTTCTATTTAGCGAACCGGCCGACGACGCGGAGTTTGCGCGGCGCGGCCGTCTGCTGTTGGTTTGCGACGGCATGGGCGGCTGCAATGGCGGCGAAGTCGCCAGCCAATTGGCCGCCGAAGCGGTGCGCGCGGCTTTTCTTGCGGATGAAACGGGCGATCCGCGCCAGGCGCTTATCGAAGGCTTTCGACGCGCGCAACAGGCGGTACTGGCGGCGGCCGACGACGACCACTCGCTAACAGGCATGGGCACAACTTGCTCGGCGGCCATCCTGCGCGACGGCCATCTCTATCTCGGCCACATCGGCGATAGCCGCATTTACCTGCTGCGCGCAGGGCAGGCGCGCCAGCTCACCGAGGACCACACGCTGGTGGCGCGGATGGTACGTGACGGACTGCTCAGCGCCGAAGAGGCCGAACGGCACGAGCAGCGCAACATTTTGACTCAGGCGTTAGGGCTCGACGCGAACAACGTTGCGGGTGATTTTCCGCCAGAGCCGGAGCAGCTTGCTGCCGGCGACGTTGTACTGCTCTGCTCCGACGGCCTGCATGGATTGGTATCAGGCCGCGAGATGGCGCTCACGGCGGCCGATCAGCCGTTGAATCAAGCCTGCCTCGAACTCGTCACTCTGGCCAAGGTGCGTGGCGGCCACGACAACATTACGCTGCAAATGCTGCGCATGGTGAAGGAGTCTTCATGATCGGAAGCGTCATTCAGGACCGGTTCCGCATTGAGAAGTTCTTGGGCGAGGGCGGCATGGGCATTGTGTATAGCGCTTATGAGCTGCGCTTGAAGCGCTTGGTTGCCCTGAAATTGTTGCGCCCGGAATACGCGGAAAACGAGCAGATGGTCCAGCGTTTTCTGGTCGAAGCCACCGCCCAGGCCAACATCGTGCATCCCAACATCACCACCATCCATGACCAGTTCACCTGGGAAGGCCGGCCGATCATTGTCATGGAATTGCTCGATGGGGAAACTTTCGCCAGCATGATTGCTCGCCGCGGCCCCATTCCGGCGCACCTCTGCCTGCCATGGGTAATCGACGCGCTGGCGGGGCTGGAGGCAGCGCATCAACGCGGCATTGTTCATCGCGACCTGAAGCCCGCTAATTTGATGATGACCAAAACCAATGTCGTCAAAGTGATGGACTTCGGCATCGCGCGCATGGAGCAGACGCCGGGATTGACGCGCACCGCCGCCGCGCTCGGCACGCCTTACTATATGTCGCCCGAACAGATCGACCGGTCGCGCTTCGGCTTAAAAACAATCGACTTTCGCGCCGACATTTATGCCATGGGCGTCACGCTTTACGAACTACTGGCCGGCGAGGTTCCCTTCCACGGCGACTCCGAGTACGCGATTCAGCGCGCGCATCTTGAAGAGCGCCCGGAGCCACCAACCGCGCGCTATCCTTACATTCCCGACTCTGTAGTCGCCGCCGTCTACAAGGCGATGGCCAAAAATCCCGCCGACCGCTTTGCCAGCGCCGCCACGTTCTCATCCCAACTGAAACTCTGCCTGCCAGAAGCGCGCAGAATGGGCGGCGTTACCGAGGCCGACATCAGGGTATCGATCGAGTTGCCGGTCGAGTTCCCGCGCGCAACGGTAAACGAAACCGTAAGTAAATCCTCTGAGGCGGCCGGCCCGCTAACTCAGCCGGAAAATATTTTCTCTTCAAACCAATCCGGCAATCAATCGCAATCCGTGACGACGCCAGAGACGCCGACGCATCTCGATCCCATCATCATTCCTTTTCCAGATGTCACGATGCCCGTCGGCTCAGACGCCATTGCGCAACCGCCAGAGGGCAATCGCCTGGATGCGCTGCTGGCTCGCTGTTTTGGACGTGCCGGGCATCCGCGTCTGATCGGCGCAACGGTTTCGTTGCTCGTGGTCGCCGGAATTGGAGGCCTGGGCGTCAGTAGCTGGTATGAGGCGCGCACGCATGTCGCCACCGGCTCGCCGAGCGAAGATACGCGCTTTCTCTCTAGTGGCGGAGGCAGCACTGAATCCAATATTCACGACCAAAAGCGACAAGACGAACCCATACGAGATTCGCCGAAAAATGGAAAATCCACCGAACCTTCCGCGGATGATACGAAGAAACCTGCGGCCGGAAATAATCTTCCGGAACAATCTCTGAATCTGCCGCCTAAAACATCGCGTACGCCCGCGCCGCAACCATCGCCGGCGTCTGCAACCGTTGTTGCCGGCAGTTGGTCAGGCAGCATTCAGACCTGTGATGAACGGACTTTAACCCCGGCGACGCTGCGCATTTACGAGTCGCCGAGCGCGAGCGAGAACCGGCTAGTTATCACCGGGCAATTGCGGCTAGGCAACGCGAACNNCACATGGCTGGCAGTTATGATCGTACGAAAAACCGCATGGTTTTGCAGGCGCTAAGTTGTTCGGCTGGTGCTCCAGATTTCCTGAGCCACGCCAACAGCAGCATTCTCAGCCTGCAGCATAGCGAATTGTCCGGGGCCGTATCGCCATCATGCGCGATTGTAAAACTCAGTCGCGCGGGGCAATAAAGAAGGAACTTATCGCGTTCGTGGATTCTGGATTTTAATCTGTCGCGATGACGGATTTTGGCCGGCAAATACGCACTGCATAAGTAGAAAGAGTTGCATGAAGCAAGCTGATTTTTTGACGCCGGGCATTTCACCAAGCGACGGTGAATGCGAATTTACACGTAAAATTGCCCGCCAGAAAATTTTGCAGGCGTCTATGTGCATTTCTAGCGCTCACGTTTTCTCAGGGAAGGAATTAGACCGATGAAAAAACTCGTGTTTTGTATTTTGCTTTTTTCCGCTTCTTTTGCCGCGGCACAAAACGACTCGATTCCGACGCTGCATGGGCATCGGTTAGGCGAAACGTACCGCCAGTTTTACCAGGCTTCATATCGGCTGCAGAGAATGATCTACACTTGCACTCTCAATAAGCGTAGTACGGGGTGTGCACAAATACCTTTGGATCTGGACTCACCGCCTGCGGCCTTTCTGCTTGATAACCGCAGAAATACTACTTCATTTCTTCTGGCGTGCGATTTTAGATCCGATATCACGACGGCATTCGATCCTATCGAATTTATCGGTGCCGCGAAGTTTGAAAATGGCCGACTTTCGTACCTCAATATTACGCAATGCGGTTCCTGGAGTGATGCCAGCGAAGATCTGGAGCGAAAGTTTGGCAAGCCGACCGACGAATCGGATCAGGAATACCAAAATGATTACGGCGCCCGTTATACCATCGCCACGGTTAAGTGGGTACGGCCGGCGTATGTGGTTTTTCTTGCTGAATCAATGAACGGCTACCATGACCGCGCGATCGATTTAGAGATCATAACTCCAGACGGATATCAGAAACTTATGAACGCGGAAAAGCGCCATAAGAATTCCTTCGACTGAAGCGTTGCGGATCAAAGCCGGATAACATCAATATGCGTTTGGGTCATAGTCGGAAAGGATACTTATGCCACCGGTAGATTGCAGTGCCGCTTTTTTACCTCATCGCTCACGTTCTATCCGATTGATTGCTATTGGAGTGCTGGCGCTATTTTCCGGCTCATTCCTCCTCTCTCAAGCAACGTCGGCTCCTGGCAAAAATAGCCCTGGACGGGCGGTTTCCGTGCCCGTTCCGGCTGCCGCGCTCTTTGTCGTTGCGAACGATATGGATTTGGATGATGCGGTCAAGAAAGGCAAAGATCAGTGGCAAAAAGACGATCCCGATCAGAACGGCGCCATGGAGGCGCTGGCCCTGATTCGCGGCGGCAAGCTGAGCGACTTACCGCAAATGCGCGCCCGTGAATTGCAAAATGAAAATATTTGGTACAGAAGGATGAATACTTTTTGCCGGAAATACTCGCCGCACGGCAAAGAACTGACTCTGATCCACAACGGAGCCGCCGTGGGAACAGCGACTTCTCTGCTGAAAAACGACTCGCAATACGAAGACATGCCCGTAAAACTGAAGCTCAGCGATCGATCGATTGGCACCATGATTGCAATCACGTCCTCCAACGCCGTGCACTTGCATGAGAACCGGGCGGAAAGACTGACAGCGGAAGATCATGACGCCGTGCTGCGCGCGGCACGCCTGGAACTGCGGAAGAATAAGGTTCCGGTGAGCGCGAAAATTCAAATCGATTCGATATATTCCGCGCGACTTTCGCCCAAAGATACACGCTCGATTCTTGCCGGAGTATCTTACACGGATAAGAGGCATTTTTGCCACTTACTTTTAATTCTTGACGATGTTAATGGAGTTTATAAGACATCCAATGTAGATATATCGGTTGCTAAAAGCAATCAGGATTCGAGAAACATCATGGTCTATACTCCCATCGATCAGTTAGACATTGATGGGGACGGAATTGATGAGGTGCTTGTTCATGTTATGTATTACGAGGGTGATGACTATTTTGTTCTTCAGTTTAAAAATGGCGCGTGGCGCGAAGTATATATGACGAATTATCCCGATCTGGAGGGATAGTTACTAGCTATCGGCATTCGACCACTTCGCTTTTATTCGGCTTCAGACGAATGCCAGTCGGCGGTGTCGTTTATTCGACAATGGAGCAGTTGGAAACGAGCTTTCGGGAAAGTGAATCTCCGTTATTCAGTTGCCGCGCCGAACCGTTGATTGCCGATCAGAGGTCTGGCCCACAACGCCACGGAGAAGACCCAGCCGAAGGTGACGTAGAGCAGGCACATGCCCGTGCGCAGGCCGAAGGAGTCGGCGATGCGGCCCTCGACCAGCGGCATGATGGCGCCGCCCATGATACCGGTGCAGAGAATTCCGGCCAAAGCGCCCTGGTAGCGCTCAACAGAATTTAGTCCCAGAGAGATCACGATAGGCCACATGACGGAGGCGAAAAGTCCGATGCAGGGAAAGGCAACGCGAGAAACCTGCGCTGGGCCGAAGAGCGCCAGCGAAAGACAGGTCAACGCGCCAACGGAAAAGATACCGAGGACAACGCGACTATCGAGCAGCTTGAGCAGAATCA
>PMHC01000155.1:476-865 GCA_003156495.1 Acidobacteriaceae bacterium | reverse complement strand
AGAAACTCCGACATCCAGTTGGCGGTACCCTGTTCCGAACTAACGTAGAAAAAGACGCTGACGAAGTAAAGCCATACGACCGGCTTGGCAAGCAGCTCGCGATACATGCCGATGGTGCCGGCCGACTCGTCCTCTTTTCTTTCGACCGCGGGGAAATGCAAAAAGATGAGGACTGCGATCATCGCGGCGATGACGATGGCGAAGATCCAGTACATCGAAATCCAGCGCATATTGGCGGGCACGATCGCGGCCAAAGGCATAAGCAGTGGGCTGTGCCCGGCGGGATTTTGCAGATCGCGTACGACGTAGGAGTAAACCTGCGGGCTGAGAAATGAAGCGATGCCGAAGACCAGTTGCGCGAAGGCGGAGTTGAAGGCGAAGTGCTCCTC
>PMHC01000155.1:0-442 GCA_003156495.1 Acidobacteriaceae bacterium | reverse complement strand
GCAGCGAGCCGGCCAGCGCGACAAAAAACATGGTGACGATGAGACTTTTTTCGCGCCAGCGCTCGACTAGAAAGCCTGCGGGAATAGAGAAGACGCCATAAGCGATGAAGAAAGAAAACGGCAGCAGGGCCGCGGTAAACAGGCTCAGATGGAAACTCTGAATCATGTCGGGAATAATGGGCCCGAGAATGTTGGTGACAAAAGAAATGACGAAGAAGATCGCGAAAACTACGGCAACGATCAACTTGCTGCGCGATTGAGAGCTTTGTTCCACGGCGTGTTTATTCCTCGACAAACGAATGGCGGAGACTTTTGAAACGTTTTATTCTTCTCGTCTCAGGATAGCGGCTCCGGTTGGAGTCGTGCATGAGCATAAGCAAAAAAATTTTGTTGGTTTTTGCGCGGCGCAATCGACACAAAAACGCGCCGGAAGCAGTCGAGG
>PMHC01000138.1 GCA_003156495.1 Acidobacteriaceae bacterium | reverse complement strand
GGCTACGAGGTGCAGGCGGTCTTTTTCGATGTGCCGCTCGAAGTCTGCCTTGATCGCAACCGCCAGCGCGATCGCTCGGTCAGCGAAGAGATCATGCGCAAGATGGCCGAAAGGCTGAAGCCGCCCGTATTCGAAGAGGGCTTTGAAAAAATCACCGTGGTCAGGGTGAAGAACGCGAACTAGTTTTGCTTGATTTTTGGTGTTCCCGGTCCGTCCGCCGCGGCGGACAGACCGGGAAAAGTATGCTCTGGAAATTGCCTAATTTAGCTATTCTTGAATTGGAGCGATTCAGGGGGGGGGAACCATGCTGACCAAAACTTCCGCCGAGGCGCAGAAACAGTTCGGACTCTTGCTGGATACCGTGCAGCGGGAGCCGGTTGTGATTACGCGTCACGGCCGGCCTGCCGCTTTGATCGTTTCCGCCGAGAATATGGACGACCTGCTGGAAATCCAGGAAAGGCGGCACAGGAAACTCGCTGCCGATTGGGACGCCTGGCGGAAAAAGGCAAAAAAGAGCATGACGCCGGCGGCTGCGGCCCTGACCGATGAAGAGGTCAATCGCATGGTTCATGATCTGCGATGAGCTTGCGGGTGGTTTTCGACACCAGCACGCTGGTTAGCGCGGCGCGTCGTCCGGCGTCGATTCCGGAGCAGGCTCTCCAATTTGCCATCCTGTTTTATCAGCTCTATGTTTCCACGGAAACGCTGGCAGAACTGGAACGAGTGCTGCGGCTAAAGAAGTTCGATCGGTATGTGCGTCTCGACTCCCGCATGGAGTTTGTCTATAAGCTTCGGCGGGATGCGTTGCCATGTTTCGTACCGGGGAAGGCGCTCGACGAAGTCCGCGGTTTCTGCCGGGATGCGAAAGACGATATCTTTCTCGCGCTCTGCATGACGGCGCACGCGGACATACTCGTTAGCAGCGATCAAGATTTACTCGTCCTCGATCCCTGGCGTGGAATCGCCATTTTGCCGCCGGCGCAATTCCTGCGGCAATTTTCCGCTTGAGCGGCCGTCGGTTGTTTCAACCCCGGATTTTCCGCGCAGGAGAAGAACCCGCTTTACGCCGGTCGCAAATCCTCTGGCCGGTCGGCGATGTGCCCCATCTTTTTCTGTTTGGTGCGGACATAGGCGGCGAAGGTCTTTTGCGACGGCACTTCGGCCGAAACGCGCTCGACGACCTTGATTCCAGCCGCTTCCATGGCGTTCACCTTGTCGGGATTGTTGGTCATCAGGCGAATGGCATCAACGTTGAGCAGTTTGAGCACGGCGGCCGGCATCTCGTAGCCACGGCAGTCGGCGGCGTAGCCCAGCTCTTCGTTGGCTTCGACTGTGTCCCGGCCATGGTCTTGCAATTCGTAGGCGCGGAGCTTGGCCATCAGCCCGATGCCGCGACCCTCCTGCTGTTCGTAAAGCAGAATGCCCGCGCCCTCAGCGGAGATTTTTTTTAGCGCCAGCTCCAGTTGCAGACGGCAGTCGCAACGCAGCGAGCCGAAAACGTCGCCGGTAAGGCATTGCGAGTGAATGCGCACCAGCGGCGGCGCGGCGTGCACGTCGCCCATCACCAGAGCCACCAGGCCCTCGGTCTTGCATGGCTGGCAGCCCTTTTTCCCCGCCGTGCGCTTGCCTTCGAAACCTAGAATCCGGAAGGCGCCCCAACGCGTGGGGAAGTCGGCTTCGGCGATTTTTTTCACGTTTTCCAATCCCATATTTCTATTTTATCGGCTGGTTGGCTGCGCGTTGGAGCGGCGTCTCATTCGATCTGTAGCGGCGTGGCGCGATACATTGATTCTGTGACGGATAAGCTGCTGCTCATCACGCTGTTGGTCAAACTGGGCGTCGTGGCCTCGGTGGCCAGCATTCTGGCGCGCGCATCGGGCTTTCGCCGGCTCTTCTTCGCGGAAAAACGCAGCCCCGCGCAGACCTTGGAACTGCTGGCCTTCTTTCTGGTGCCGCTCACGCTGGGCGTCTGGGTGCGTCTGGTGGTGCCGAATTTTTTGGCCGCCGACATCTCCTACGAAACGGTAGTGTTGCTCGGTTTGCTTGTGGGGCCCGGCTGGGCGATTTTGAGCGGCGCGGTTTTGTCTGTTCCCGCCGTTTTGCATCACGAGTATTTGGCGCTGCCCTTCAACATGATCGTAGGGCTGGCCGCGGGCACGGTCGGCCGCTTTGTCGAAAAGGATGAGGTCTGGTCATTCACGCCTTTTATCGATCTCAGCCTTTACCGCTGGGTGCGCCGCAACCTGATTCAGCCGCGGGTCGACCGGCAGATTTTTCTATTGGTGCTGATCGCGGCCATGGAGATGGCACGCGACTGGATCGCGCGTGCTTTTCCGCACAGGCTCTTCGCGCTGGTCGCCGGAGCGCTGTGGTTGCAGGCGCTGGTCTGGCTGAGCGCGCCCATCGTGGTCGGCATCGCGCTGAAGGTTTGGAACACGCTGCGGCTGGAGATGTCGCTGGAGGAGCAGAAGCGGCTGCTGCTTGAGGCGCGGCTCGACGCGCTGCAGCGGCAGATCAATCCGCACTTTCTCTTCAACACGCTGAACTCGGTGGCCTCGCTGGTGCGCAGCAAACCGGAACTGGCGCGCAAGATGACCGTCAAGCTGGCCAACATTCTTCGCGCGCTGCTTAAGGAGCACGATACCTACGTGCCGCTGCGCGACGAGTTGAAGTTTACCGACGACTATCTCGACATCGAGGTGGTGCGCTTTGGCGCCGACAAGCTGCGCGTGGCCAAGGAAATCGATCCGCGCACGCTCGATCTGCCGGTGCCCAGCATTCTGCTGCAGCCGCTGATCGAAAACAGCATCAAGCACGGTCTGGAGCCGCGCATCAACGGCGGCACCATTACGCTGCGCAGCCGTCTGGAAGGCGACCGGCTGCTGATTGAGGTGGCCGACGACGGCGTGGGCATGGGCGAGCGGCCAGCCTCGTCGCTGCGGCGGACGGGCGCCGGCATCGGCATGAAGAATGTGCAGGAGCGACTCGAAGTCCTCTACGGCAAGCAGGCCCGCTTCAAGGTGACCAGCAATCCGGGGCGGGGAACTTCGGTCGAGATCGAGATTCCGGCGGCATTTCCACCGCGGTAACTCCGGCAGGCTCGCGGTATTCTCGAAGCATGGTTCGCTTTACGGTGCTGGCGTCGGGTTCCAAAGGCAACAGCACGGTTGTCTCTGGCGGACGGACCCGCATTCTGGTCGATGCCGGCCTCAGTTGCCGCGAGCTTTTCCGGCGCATGAGAGCGGTGGGCGAGGAGCCCGAGCGGCTGGACGCCATCATCGTGACCCACGAGCATCAGGATCACGTTAGCGGGCTATCGGTGACCGCGCGCAAGCTGGGTATTCCGGTTTACTTTACCGAGGCGACTTACAGCGCCTGGAAGCGTTGGATCACTCCGCACCACAAGATGAGCTACGCAGAATGGCGCGAGCAGGGCCGTAAACAGGCCGCAGAGCGACAGGCAGAGGCGGTCGAGGCCGAGGATGCCGATCCGGAGGAGCGCGAGGCTGAGGGTACGCTAGCGGCCGTTGAGGCGGCGGCCCAGGAAGCCATGGCCCAGGAGACGGCAGTTAAGCCGGCTCCGCATAAGGCCGATCCATCCTGGCTGCCGGCCGTCGAGCACTTCCAGCCCGGCAAGCCTTTTACCATCGGCGACATTTCGGTCAGCCCCTTCACCACGCCGCACGATGCGGTCGATCCGGTGGGCTTTGTGTTGGGCGCCGAGGGCATCAGAATCGGCTATGCTACCGATCTGGGCTACATTCCGCCCAACGTCCGCGAGCAGCTTCGGGAGCTGAATCTGCTTTTGATTGAGTCAAACCACGATTTGGAGATGCTGCGCGACGGGCCCTATCCCTGGTCGATCAAGCAGCGAGTGCTTTCCCGTGTTGGGCATTTGTCGAACGATGCTACGGCGGAGTTCTTGTCGACGGTATACGACGGGCGGGCGTCCTACATCATTTTAGGGCATATATCTGAAAACAATAACCTTCCTGAACTTGTTCGCGTCTCGGCCGAGCGCGCGCTCTCCGCTCGGCCGAGCCTGGTAACCGACCATCTGTTACTGGCCAGGCAACGCGAACCGCTTTCTTCCATTTGCTTTTAATCGAATCGAGTTACAATAGTAAGTACGGAAGGGCCTGAAAAGATTAAAGATTCAGGCAAGCCGTGCGACGCGCCAAGCATTTGCCGTGGCGTAATTGTATTTGGAGGACGCTTCGAGTTGTGTACGTCGAGCGGCTTTTCGACGCGTCTAACAAAAGTAGCTTTCGGCCAGTTCGACCGGACGGAAGTTGGCAGCAAAATATGCAGGAATTAGGTGAGTCTTTATGTCTACGGCAAGAAACCGATGCACCGACCGAGTCGTAGGCGAGATTTTGGCAAGTTGGCGATACGACATCTCCGGAATCTCGCCCGAGATGCGCAAGGATTACGAAGCCCACTTAGCTAAATGCGCTCATTGCAGCGCGCGTCAGAGGTTTCATCGCAGCCTTGATGTGACGCTGGCGGTCCTTACATCACTCTCGGTCCTTTTCTTCTTCTTTGCGCTGGCGGTTTTAAAGCACATTCGCCCGCTGGAGCACGTGGCCTTCAAGATGTTGGGCCTGGATATTTCAGACATGTATCACATGTTGGTTTCGGCAGGGATCGCGGGCCTGTGCTTCTCGCTGATCGCCATGGCGCTGGTGATGATGACCACCTCCGCGCCCTCGTATCTGAGCGGCATTGCCGTTGAGCGTGCCAAGCTGATCGAAGCGCGGCTGCCTGAGGCGATCAGGTCGTTTCGCTCCCGCTAAAGCGTCTGTTTCTGGGGAACGGCTCCCGGCCTGCTGGCTTGGGAGCCGTTTTCCTTTTATGCGTCCTTCGATTTGCCCGCGGCTTTTTCAGCGGCCGTCATGGCGCAGCAGTTTGCCTGTTAGGCGATGCCAGAGCTGAAAATAGCTTTCAGGGCGGAAGAGATCGCGCGTTTCAGGATCGTGATCGTCCCACTGAAAGACGACCTGACGAAAGCGCCACTGATTACCCTCCCGAATGAGCACAGCAGTCAAGCGCAACGGGCGGTCGGAGCCGCGCGTGCGTAGCGCGCCGGTGGTCGCCGTCCAGGCCACGTCGCCCTGAGACCAGACAACGGCATTGGATGAATCGACCTTCAGATCGCCCCAGTAGCGCCAGTCGTCGCCGATGAATTGCGTTACGGCCTGGCGTCCGCGAATCCATTCGCCGCCGTTGACGCCCAGCAGCAGCGCGTCGCCGTTTGCCGCGAAGAGCCTGTCGGTGAAGGCTGCGGCGGCATTTGGATCGCGCCGGGCGTAGCCGTCGCCGAACGCGCGCAAGGTTTGGCGCACGCCGGTTTCGACCGCGGCTGGTGCGTCGCCCGCCGGCTGCAAATATTGGCCGCGCTTTTCGGCCGTGACAGATCTCCGCAGATGGGTGTAGGCCACAAAGCCCGCCGCAAAGCAGGCCCATCCAATTAAAATCGCGCCCAGCGTGCGCAGCACCCAGTGAAAACGCCCTCTGCCTCTCATGGCACAACTTCCTTGTCGCGCTTGGGAAAAACGCGGAAAAAGACAAAAACACGCTTCCTGTTCGCGGAAATTCTGTTCGCGAAAATAAAGTGAAGAAGAAAGCGGTTGAGGGGAGCATAACACGGCGCGGCGGCCTCCGGAACGGCTTGTGCGCAATAGCACCTGGTGCTACAGTCAATGCATGGCCAGCGAGGCCGAAAGGTCGGCAAGAGTCTTCAAGACCGCTTGGTTTTCTCGCGCGGCGCGAAAGACCGGCATTGCGGAGGGGGAGCTTTGCGCGGCCATTTTGCAGGCGATAAGAGGTTTGGCTGTCGATCTAGGCGGCGTCTACAAAAAGCGCCTGGATAAAAACCGATCGCGGTCGATCATTCTGGCTAAGGGGCGGCAGTATTGGGTGTACGCCTATCTTTTTGCGAAGAAGGATCGGCCGAATATCAGCGACCGCGAGCTTAGAAATTTCCGCGCTTTGGCTGATCTATATGCCAAGAAGACGGATGTCGAGATTGCCAAAGAATTGCAGATGGGAGAATTGGCGGAGATATGCCGATGAGGGGCAGTAGCAAATACAAGAGCGATGCGTTTGAAGCGATCCATAGCGCGGTATCGGGAATGTATCGCGCCGGGACGATCGATAAAGCCACCATGCGCAGCTTCGACGCGTCGTGTTTAGAGACTCCCGCCGAGCTGAGGCCGCGGCAGATCAAGCGCATTCGCTTGAACCAGCGCGTCAGCCAGCCGGTTTTTGCGCGCTACTTGAACACCAGCGAATCCACCATCGAAAAGTGGGAGTCTGGCGCGAAGAAGCCGAGCGGCATGGCACTCAAGCTGCTGGAGATTGTGCAGAAGCATGGGTTGAAGATGCTGGCTTGAAACCAGCGCCGTCGATGCAAGCAAAAACGGGCGAAGCCGCAATGGCTTCGCCCGTTTGCGTTGTTGTGCAGCCTGTTTTACTTCGCCAGCGGAACGCGCATGTCGCTGCCGCTCATATCCTTGGGCAGAGGCAATTTCAGCGCGGCCAGAATCGTCGGCGAAATATCGCGCAGCGAGCCGTCGTTGCGCAGCCTGAAGTTTTTAGCTTCTTCGGCAATGTAGACGAAGGGCACCGGATTGGTGGTGTGCGCGGTGTGCGGCGCGCCGGTGATCGGATCGACCATCGTCTCGCAGTTGCCGTGGTCGGCGGTGACGAGCCAGATGCCGTTCCGTTCGCGGATCGCCTTGTAGATGCGCGTCAGTTGCACGTCTACGGCTTCGACGGCCGTAATGGCGGCTGAGAGCACGCCGGTGTGGCCGACCATGTCCGGATTGGCGAAGTTCGAGATGACAACGTCGAAGGTGTCGCCTTCGATGGCCTTCACGATCGAGTCGCCGACGGCTACCGAACTCATCTCCGGTTGCAGATCGTAGGTGGCCACCTTGGGCGAAGGCGTCATCACGCGTTCTTCGCCGGCGAAGGGCTTTTCCGTTCCGCCGTTAAAGAAGAAAGTTACGTGCGGATATTTTTCGGTCTCGGCCGTGCGCAGGTTGCGCAGATTGGCGTCTGCCAGCTGGTTGCCCAGAATGTGCGCGTGATGCTGCGGCGGGCTGATGATCGGCAATTCGAATTTTTCGTCGTACTGCGTCATGCAGGTATAGTGCAGGTTTTTCGGCAGCTCGTTGCGCGGAATCGCCTGGTCGAGCGCTTCCCATTGGTCGAGGTCGCGGCCGCCCTGCTTGTTGATTCCGCTTTCGCGGCAAAGCACGCGGGTGATCTGCCGGGCGCGGTCGGCACGGAAGTTGAAGTTGATGACCGCGTCTTCGTCGCGGATCAGGCCGATGGGCTGCTTTTTCTCATCGACAATCACCAACGGCAAAACGAATTCGTCGGTCACGCCCGCGTTGTAGCTGGCCTTGATGGCGTTGACGGCGCTGGTGGCCGTGCCGCCTTCCGACTTGCCCTTAACGAGCGCGTCGAAGGCTTTCCTCTCGCGCTCCCAACGCTTGTCGCGGTCCATGGCGTAGTAGCGGCCGCCGACGGTGGCCACTTTGCCCACGCCGTATTCGCGCATCTTCTTTTCAAGCGCGGCCACGTATTCGGCGCCGGAGTTGGGCGGCGTGTCGCGGCCGTCGAGGAATGCGTGAACGAAAACCCTTGTCAGTCCGGCCTCGTGCGCGGCACGCAGCAGTGCCGCCAGATGTGTGTCCTGCGAGTGCACGCCGCCGTCCGAGACCAGGCCGATTAGGTGCAGCGCGCGCCCCTTCTGGCGGGCATGCGCAAAGCTGGCCGCGATCTGCGGATTTTTTCCTAGCGTGTTCTCGGCGACCATCACATCGATGCGCGTAATGTCCATTTGCACAACGCGACCGGCGCCGATGTTCAGATGGCCGACCTCGCTGTTGCCCATCTGCCCGTCGGGCAGGCCGACAAAATGCTCGCTGGCCTGGATCAGCGTGTGCGGATACTCGGCCAGCAGCTTGTTGTAGGTGGGCATTTTCGCCAGCGCAACGGCGTTGTTTTCGGTTTGCGGACGGTAGCCGAATCCGTCGAGAATGGTCAGTACAACGGGACGTTTGTTAGCCATGGTTGGGGATGCACTCCATTTGTGTAAAACCTGTCAATTAAAGGATACAGCGCGTAGCGCGTTCCTGCCCCGCGCCCGCTTCACTGTTCCCGCTTCACTGCTATAGATGCGTTAGCGCCTGGCTCGGTTGCGGCTATGCGCCTTGGCTGGTGGCTTTGCGGCGGCGTGGCCTTTTTTCGTCGGCTTGGCGGTTAACGGCGCGCGCTGTTTCGGGGCCGTCTTTTTGGCTGTTTTTCCCGGAACCCTTGCGGACTTATTCCGCGTTCTTGCGCTTGCGGCAGGTGCGTTTCTTTTGGCGTTTGCGCCCTTGCGCGCGTTTGCGCCTTTACTTGCGTTCGCGCTTTTGCTCGCGTTCGCACCCCTGCGTGTTTTGGCGTGCGCTTTTCCCGCGCCCGCCGGTTCGGGAAGACGCGGCGCGCCCACTAGATCCAGCAACACCGTGTTCGAGGCCCGGAAAAGATTGAAATGCGTCGCCGACGGCCGGCGGTTTTCCGTTACGGCCACAAACAGCGCGGTATGGCTGGCCGGATGAATTGCAATGTAGGTGAGGAAGCCGGCGCCGCCTCCAGTTTTTTCAACCAGATGCGAGGGATCGTTTGCCGGCAGCACGTGAACCCAGCCGAGTCCAATGCCGCTCGGATCGCCCGCGTAGTTGAGTCCGTCGATGCGCACCAGTTGATTCGGCATCAGATACACATCCTGCGCCTCGCGCGGTTGCACGGGATAGCCCGTACCCAGCAGATATTTGAGCCAGCGCGCCATATCGACCGGCGTCGAGTACAGCCCCGAACTGCCCTCGGTATTGGCGGTTACCGTGCAGGGGCTTTCGTCGATCGATGCGGTCATCAGCCGGCTGCACTGCGCGGGCGAGGGGTAAAAGGTCGTTTCCCACATGCTCAGCGGCCTGAGCGTACGCTCATTCAACAGGTCAGCGTAGGATTTGTGCGCGGCCGAGGCCAGCGCGTCGCTCAGCAGATCGAAGCCGATATTTGAATAGGAGGCGATCGTGCCCGGCTTCCAGCGCAACTGCTGGTGCGGCAGCCAGCTCCAACGCAGGGCGTAATCGGGATAGGTAAAGTGCGCCGCCCCATTGGGCGGATAGCCCAGCTCGCGATGCAGCCCCGCGGTGTGCGTAGCCAGATGGAGCAGCGTGATGGGCTGCCCGCCGCGTTGCGGCACAAGCGCGCCGTTGGGCGCGTAGTTTTGCAGCGGATCGTTCAGGCGCACCGTGTGGTCCAGCGCCATCTTGGCGAGCACGTCGGTGGTGAAGATCTTGGTCAGCGAGCAGAGGCGCAGAAAGGAATTTTTGTTGGGCTTTTCACGCGAGTACAGCGAGGTTCTGCCGTAACCTTCGATGAAAACTTTGTTACCGTGTACGATCACCAGCACCATGCCTTGTGTGCCGGAGTTGCTGAATAGTTTCTGGCCCATTTGGCTGGCCGGCTCAAGGTCGATTGCGGAGACAGCGTGGGCGTTTTGGGCGAAAGCGAGGGTAGAACCAATAGCAAGGAGGAGGTATAAAAACGAGCGCGACATTGCTTCCATCATAAAAGCTTTGCGGCGTCGAATCGAGCGTTGCCGCCATCGAAGCCAAAAGGAAGAAGTCAAACGGTAAACGATGCGAGGAAAAAGCGGCAGGTCATGCAGGCTCTTTCATGTTACGTCTTTTGGCGAGAGCTGATTTTTCCCCTTGGGCGAAGCGCGACGGAGCAAGAGAAAGTCGGAGCAAGAGAAAAAAGTAAAGGGAGGGGAACTGGCCCCTCCCTTCGTTTATTTGATCCGCTAAACGAGAGTTACTCGTTGTAGTTGAGGCTTTCCAAACCCAAGTAAGTTGCGCCCGAGCCGAGCTCTTCTTCGATGCGGAGCAACTGGTTGTACT
>PMHC01000295.1:1596-5713 GCA_003156495.1 Acidobacteriaceae bacterium | reverse complement strand
AGCAGGCCGGAGCCAGCAGCACCACTTCGCCGGAGCGCGCCGCCTCGGCCGCCTCTTTCACCGCATGGGCCAGCGTCTGGCAGGAGCGGATCGGCGCCGCACCGCGCAACTGCGTCTCGATCTTGCCCGCCGCCACGCCGATCGTGTAGACCGTCCGCACCCGCTCGCTAATCAAGGGCATCAGCGGCGTATACGGCGCGCCCTTGTCCTTGCCACCCAAAATCAGGTGAATCCCGCCAGAAAAGGCCTCGATAGCCTTGGCCGTCGCATCCACGTTAGTGGCCTTCGAGTCGTTGTAGAACTCCACGCCGCCCACCGTGGCCACATATTCCAGCCGGTGTTCGACGGCTTTGAACTTTGTAATGGCGCGCGCGATCGTCTCCGCATCCACCCCGGCCAGCCGCGCCATACACACCGCCGCCAGCACGTTCTCCACGTTGTGCTCGCCCTTCAGCGTGATCTTGTCCACCGGAAGGATCTTCTCGATCGCCACGCCCGAGCCCGCGCGGTAAACAATCTGGCCATTCGCCACCCACGCGCCCTGCGCTACCGCATGTTTGGTCGAAAAGAAAAAGACCCGCGAGCCGGCCCGTGCCGCCGCCTGCGCCGCGCGCGCATTGTCGGCATTCAGAACCAAACTGTCGCCCGCATCCTGCACGGCGAAAATTCGCTCCTTGGCCATGGCGTAGTTCTCAAAGCTGCCGTGCCGGTCCAAGTGGTCGGGCGTAATATTCAAAATCGCCGCAATCGCTGGATGAAACTCCTCGGTGCTCTCCAACTGAAAACTCGAAACCTCGAGCACCGACCAGGTATCGTCATTGCTCTCTTCGATCAGCCCTACCACCGGCAAACCGATATTGCCCGCCACCTGTGTCGGGTAGCCAGCCTCTTTCAAAATCTCGCCCACCAGCGTCGTCGTCGTCGTTTTGCCATTCGAGCCGGTAATGGCCAAAATCTTGCCTTTGAGAAAGCGCGCGGCCAGCTCCAGCTCGCCGATCACCGGACGGCCAAATTGCTCGGCCTGCACCAGCTCGGGCGTATCCAGCGGCACGCCGGGACTGACGACGATCAAGTCCTGACGGCGAAAGGTCAGCAGCCCGTGACCACCGGCCTCGACCATGATGCCCTCTTCAAGCAGCGCCGGAATCTCCTTGGCCAACGATTCGGCCGAGCGGATGTCGGAGACCGTCACCTGCGCGCCTCTGTGGCGCAAAAACAGAGCCGCCGCCAGCCCGGATTTACCCAGGCCCACCACCAAAACCTTTTTGCCCTTCAGTTCCATCATCTGCAACGTTCCTTCAGCCTGCCGCAATCTCCCTATTGTGCACCGCGCGGCCCGCGGCGTAACCGCCCTTTACCGCAATTTGAGCGTGGTGAGTGCAAACAATGCAAACACCAGCGCGCCGATCCAAAAACGCGTAATCACCTTCGACTCGCACCAGCCCAACTGCTCAAAATGATGGTGCAGCGGAGCCATCTTGAAGATACGCTTCTTGCGCAACTTGTAACTGCCCACCTGCAACAGCACCGAAAGCGCCTCGATGACAAAGATGCCGCCGATAAAGGGTAACAGCAGCTCCTGGCGGATCAGAATCGCCACCGTGCCGATGGCTCCGCCCAGCGCCAGCGAGCCCACATCGCCCATAAAAATCTCGGCCGGATGCGCGTTATACCAGAGAAAACCGATCGAAGCTCCGACCATCGAACCGCAAAAGACCGTCAACTCGCTGACCAGCGGCATTCGTTGCAATTCCAGATAGTCGGCAAAAACCACATGCCCGCTCACGTAAGTAAGCACCGTTAGCGCCGCTGCGGCGACAATCGTGCAGCCGATCGCCAGCCCGTCCAGCCCGTCGGTCAAATTCACCGCGTTCGACGAGCCAACCAGCACCAGCACCACCCAAATCACGAAGGGCGCAAAAATCAGCAACCCCAGATGCGGAACCATCGTCGGCCAGCCGTGCCAAAGCAGGTCGGGGCGCAGCCCTTTGGCGAAGGGCACCGACATGCGCGTCGAAAACATCTTGAACTGAGCTAAGGTCACCAGCGCCAACGCCACCAGCAGCGCCGCCGCACATTGCAAAACCAGCTTTTGCCGCGCCGTCAGCCCCAGGCTGCGTCGCTGCACCACTTTGATGTAGTCGTCGGCAAATCCAATCGCCCCGAAGGCCACCGTCGCAAAAACCGTAATCCAAACAAATGGATTGGCCGGATCGCTCCACAGAATCGTCGGCAACAGAATGGCGATCCCGATCAGCACTCCGCCCATCGTCGGCGTACCGGACTTCTTCAGGTGCGACTGCGGGCCGTCCTCGCGCACAAACTGGCCGATCTGGAATTCCTTCAGCTTCTGGATCACGAACGGTCCGATAAACAGCGCGATCAGCAGCGCCGTCAGCGACGCAAAGGCCGTGCGAAAGGTCAGGAACCGGAAGATCCGGAACGGGTGAAAGTAGATATAGAGTTTTTCGTAAAGCAGCCAGTAAAGCAAGTTGCCTCCCAAGCCGATTTGAGGCGGTTTTACAGCTCGATTCTACAGGCTCGGGCTATTGGCAAGCGTGGAAACCGCGCCGCCTGGCTGGCCGCGACGTGACAAAGAAGATTCCTCGATCCGGCGGCGAAGCCGGAACGCAAGCGACCGGGCGCCGCGACAAACGCGATGCGCCAAGCCTCCAAGGATTCTGGAGACCTGGCGCGTGATTGACCTGTCGTTGACACTGAGAGCATCCGCTAAACTGATCTCTGGAGCATTCTGCCTATAAGTGCAGAGCGACCGTATCAGAACACGACTTGAGTCGTGCCGCAAAAACGCCCATAAATCGCGGGCTTTACAGGCTGCGGAAAAGCTCGCAGAATGTCTTTCAACGAGCGGTTTTGTAACAGGACACAACTTAAGTCGTGCCGCAAACGCAATCAAATCAATGTGGCCTTTAGGCCCTGCTAACCTTCGATCTTCCACAACCATGTTTTTCCGCAGCCTGTTCAGCCCCTGAGCAAAATTTTCTTTCTCTATGTCATTAGGAGATTTGCCCTAAACTCCGCGCTGAACGGCCGTGAAACCGGCGGACTTATCCCTTAGCCACCGGCCCTGTTGGCCAAACTGTCCGGCCGTAAACTTCGTTTAGCACCTCGGCCAGCCCCGCATATATGGCGGAGAAGCCGCAAACCATCCCTTCCCATCCGGCGGCCTTCGCGATCACTTCGTTTCCCGATGCGTCGCCGATGGCCAGCAAAAAGAAAAGAACCGCCAGCGTAAAGAAGACCACCTGCAGCGCGCGGTTCAACTTAAGCGTGGCGATAAAAAGCACGAACGTGAAGATTCCCCACATAATCATGTAGGCCGGAGTGGCAATCTCTTTACCCGGACCGGCGATAGCCAGCGAGGTCTTTGGCAGCCAGATAAAACCCACCAGCGAAAGCCAGAACATGCCGAAGCTCGTAAAGGCAGTGCAGGCGAAGGTGTTGCCCCTTTTCCACTCCATGATCCCGGCGATCACCTGCGCGATGCCGCCATAAAAAATCCCCATGGCAAGAATCATCGAATCGAGCGGGATAAAACCGGCATTGTGCAGATTCAGCAGTACCGTGGTCATACCGAATCCCATCAGGCCCAGCGGCGCGGGATTCCCCGTCGTGTTGCTTGTGTGCAATTCGGACATTGTCGTTTACTCCTATTGGGACCGGTTCCGGCCTCAACCAATAGGCTATGTTGCTATAAGAACAATTCGATATATTTCCCGCTCTTTCCCCGCCGGATAATCCCGAACTAATCCCGAACTTATATGCGTTCCCATTTTCTCTTCCCCGACGCCGCATTTCCTGCTACGAGCATTGCGGGCCCGGCGTTTATTCAAATAGCCGCCGTGGACCTGCGCCTTGGGAACAACAATCGGCGAAGTCCGAATACGATTTTCCCTCATTTATCGAAGTAACAAATTCGTTGGAGCATCCAGGCCCCGCAGGCTGCGGAAAAATGCCTGTTCCGAGAACAGTTTTGAAGGAACACGGCTTTACCGCTTGCTGAAAAAAGGCTCGTTTCGGAAAAGTTTTGAAGGAACACAACTTTACAGGCTGCGGAAAACTCTTATTTCGGAAAAGTTTTGAAGGGGCACGGCTT
>PMHC01000295.1:844-1523 GCA_003156495.1 Acidobacteriaceae bacterium | reverse complement strand
CGCGGGGATCTTTGCCTTCGTTGAGGATCTTCTCCATCTGCTCGGCAATGGGCATTTCGACGCCGTGTTTGCGCGCCAGTCCCAAAGCGGCGCGGGTGGTAAAGACGCCTTCCGCGACCTTGCCGCCAAGCGATTCCAGAATCTCGGGCAGCTTGCGCCCCTGGCCGAGAGCCTCGCCTACGGTGCGATTGCGGCTCAAGCTGCCGGTACAGGTCAGGACGAGATCGCCAACGCCGGAGAGCCCCGAGAGTGTTTCGCGGCGCGCGCCGCAGGNNGCGCCGCCCAGTTCCACGCCAACCACGTCGGTCGAGGTGTAAAGCCGAAGCGTTTCCGAAGAGAACTCGCGCTGGATGCGGGAGGCGATGGCACGCTCGCGGAAGGCGACAGTGACAGCGGTAGGCTGGCTCTGGGCCACTTCAAGCGCGAAGCTGGGGCCGGAGAGCGCACCGATCGGCAGCGGCGGACTGGGAATAAGCGACGACTTCTCGGCGAGACACTCGGCGACGACTTCGGTCATACGCAAATAGCTTTGATCTTCAACGCCTTTGGTCGCGCTTAAAAAAATCTGGCCCGAATGCAGGTAGGGGCGGATGCGGCCGAGTACGGAGCGAAGGAACTCCGAGGGAACCACCGACAAGACGACCTCGGCCTGGGCAACGGCGGCGCAGTCGCCGGTGAC
>PMHC01000295.1:0-777 GCA_003156495.1 Acidobacteriaceae bacterium | reverse complement strand
GCTCCGAAGCGGGATTCCGTGCCCGCAAGCAGGCGGCGGATGTTTTGGTGGTGTCTGAAGACGATCAGCAGGGCAACGGCGCACTGCACCGCGAAGAAAATCGGCGGGCGCGGCCCTGAAACAAGAAACCAGGCAAGAACGGGAAAACTCAGCGTGGCGAGCACCGAGGCCAGCGAGACGTAGCGGCTGAGGGCAAAAATCACCGCAAAGATGCCCAGGGCAAGCAACGCCGAAACGGGCGCGGCCACCAGAAAAACGCCGAAGCCGGTGGAGACGCCTTTGCCTCCGCGAAAGCGCAGCCAGACGGTGAAGACGTGGCCTACGACGGCAGCCAGCGCGGCGATGGCCTGCGCCGAACGCAGCGGCGCGGCGGGCATCAGCAGCGCGCCCAGCCAGCCGCCGAGCCAGACCGCCGTCGAGCCCTTGAGCACATCCAGCAGAAAAGTGGCAGCGCCGAGGCCCTTGCCGCCGGCGCGCAGCACGTTGGTGGCGCCAATGTTGCCGCTGCCCACCGTGCGCACGTCCTCGCGGCACACAAGGCGAACCAGCAGGTATCCCGTGGGGATGGAGCCAAGCAGATAGGCCGCGGCGGCGATCAGGAAAAAAGCAAGGGGCATAACGTGTGAGTTTAGCAGGTGAGGGATGCCATCGCGGAGTGCGGAATAAATCTACAAAACGAGTAAAGTAGAAACGATGGCTGGAATTTTACACAAGATTCGTACCACGCTCGAAATGATTAAGTGGGAACACTCGATCTTCGCGCTGCCGTTTGCGCTG
>PMHC01000073.1 GCA_003156495.1 Acidobacteriaceae bacterium | reverse complement strand
ACAACTTTAGTCGTGCCGCAAACGCAATCAAATCAATGTGGCCTTTAGGCCCTGCTAACCTTCGATTTTCCACTACCATGTTTTTCCGCAGCCTGTTCAGCCCCTGATGGATGATTTTCCTCTCTATACCATCAGGCGATTTGCTCTAGCCAATAAGCTCCGTTTTCCCGCGCCGTCAAAAGTTCATCTTCTTTTAGATTGTCCTTTTCGCTTTTCGCAAAACCTAGAAAAAAGATGGCTCTGTTTTGTGCCCGATAGGCAACAATCGTTCTGTACCCTCCGGAGCGTCCCTTTCCAGGGCTAGCCACACGCTGCTTGATTAGCCCTCCACCAAGATCGGCATCGATAAGCCCTCGTTCAGCGCGATCAATGGCTTCGCGCAAGCTCTGCTCTAAAATTCCTTCATGACGAGATGACGAGCAAACCGCGCGAACCATTTTGTCTTGAATATCCGCATATCGACCGGCACTATTTCTATAGTAATAATTATCACAATAATTCACCTGCGTGGCGCCTACTCCTCCCGCAGCAGAATCAGCGGATCGACGGTCAGCGCGCGCCGTGCGGGAATCAAGGCCGCAGCCAGCCCCAGCAGAATCATCATCGCGATCACGCCGCCCAGCACCAGCGGATCTTTGGGCGTGGCCTGGTAGACGATGTGCGACAGCACGCGCGTCGCCAACAGTCCCAGCACAAGCCCTACGGCCGAACCGATCGTCAGCAGACGAAGCGCGCGCCCCAGCGCCGAGCGCAGCACCTCGCGCCGGCCTGCGCCTAATGCCACGCGAATTCCCAGTTCGCGCAGCCGCTTGCTGACCACATACGAAGCCATGCCGAAGACGCCGGTGATCGCCAGCATCGCCCCCAGCAGCCCGAGCACGCCCAACGCCACCGATGCAACGCGAGCGGGAAACAAGGCCACGTCCATCGCCTGAGGCCAGGGCCTTATCTCCAGCGGCAACGAGCTGTCCAGCCCGTGCAACGTGTGGTCGAGCGCCGCCGCCATCTCTGCCGGGTCGCGCCGGGTGCGCACCACCAGCCAGGTATTGGTGCTCTGATACTGCAAGTAGGAAAAGAAGAGGGCGGGTTTCTGCTCTTCGGTCAGGGAGCGGTATTTACCGTCCTCGACCACGCCAACGACCTCGGCGCGCTGGTTGTCCCAGAACCTGATGTGCCTGCCAAGGGCTTTCTGGACCGAACCAAAGACCTTGATGGCAAACTGCTGGTTGACCAAAATCACCTTCGGCGCATCTTTGCCGTCGGTCAGGGAGAGATTTCTGCCTGCCACCAGCCGGGTGCCGGCGGCTTCCAGGTAGCCCGGCGAGATTTGGTAGGCCATCGAGTCTGCGACGGCGTTGGTGGGGCGGAAGTCGGTCACATTGTCTGGGAAGACGCGGGAGTCACTGCCGGTCATACTGAGCGGCAAACTATCCGTGTAGCCCACGGAAGAGACGCCGGGAATCGCGGAGGCCGCGTCGATCATGCGGTGCTGCATCTCGCTCTGTTTGCCTTCGCTGTAGCCGGACATCTGCAAATCAGTCTCCACCAGCATGGCATTTTCCGGTTGGAAGCCGAAGTTGCTGTGCAGCGAGCGCACCAGGCCGCGCACGGCCACCAGCGAAGAAGTCACCAGCACGGTGCAGATGGCGATTTGCACGACCAGCAGCAGGTCGCGTAGCCCAAATCGGCGCATCTCGAGAGACGAGTTCATTCCCGAGCGGATCGTCTGCCAGGGGTCGGCGCGCAGAACCTGGCGGACGGGAACGATGCCGAAGAGCAGGCCGCTCGTGATCGCCAGTCCGAGCGCCATGAGATAGGTGCGCAGGTCAGGGCTCACCGGAATTTTGATGGGAATCGTCGAGATCGGCTGCCAGGCGCTGAGGCCATGCAAAATGATTACGCTGCCAGCCAGACCAATGGCGCCGCCGGCTAGCGAGATCAGCAAAGCCTCGGTGAGTAACTGGCGCAGTATCCGCCCGCGGCGGGAGCCGAGCGCCAGCCGCAGCGCCACCTCTCTGGAGCGGTCGGCCGCGCGCGCGGCAAAGAGACTGCCCAAATTGGCGCAGGCGGCCAGCAGGATCAACCCTGCGAGCAACATGAGCCCGCTCAGGAAGGCGCGCGCCGGTCCGCCAATCACATCGCCTAACAGTCCTGGGCGAGCCAGCGAGAAGTGGACTCCTTCGTTTTCGGCCGGATAGGTCTTCGACAACCACGCGCCCATTGCGTTCAGATCGGCGGTCGCTTGCGCCGGGATCACGCCCGGCTTGAGCCGTCCCAGGATAAACGGCGAGTGATTGCCGCGATATTGCAGACTGTTGTAGCCCGTGATTGTTGGTTCGCTAACCAGCGGTATCCAGAAGGCAGGCGCAAAGAACAGCTCAGCGCCGTGAAAGCTCTCCGGCGCCACGCCGATGATCGTAAACGGATGCTTATTGATTTCAACCATCCGCCCCACCACGCCGCGGTCGCCGCCGAAATGACGGAGCCAGTACTCGTAGCTCAGCACCACATAGGGTGCGCTGTTGTAGCCCTTCTCGTCCGCTGCGTGAAAAAAGCGCCCCAGATAAGGCTGAATTCCCAGTCCGTCAAAATAATTGCCACTCGCCAGTTCCGGCCACGCCGTCGATGGATTTCCGCCGGTATCGATCCCCACCGCGTCCATGATTTGAACCATCATCAGGCTCTCGAAGCTGTGGTTACGCTCGCGCAGGTCCAGATAATCCAGATACGAGTTCGAGGGGGAGTGGCCGCGTTGCACCATGTAAAGATTTTGCCCCTGGGGCACGTTGACCGGCTTGAGAATCAGCGCATTCAACACGCTGAAAACGACAGCGTTGGCGCCAATGCCCAAAGCCAGCGTCACGATTGCCGTCAGCGTAAATCCAGGTGACTTTTTCAGTTGCCGCAGCGCGAATTTCAGATCGTTGAACATTCCCATTGCCTTTCTCTATGCGGAATCCCTGCTTGTACTTCCTGCACGCAGCAGGCCATAAAAGCGTAAAGGAAACAAACGATTTATCGGATGCAAACGCTATTACACTGTCCGCAAATGAAGAATCCTGTCCGAAATCGAACAGGGAAAGCCAATGCGAAAAGCTCGCTGCAAACAAAAAGACCGGGGACAATGCCCCGGCCTTTCGTCGTACTTGTTTTTGCCGCTATAGCTGATTCATGTTGGCCAAAAACTCCGCGTTGTTGCGGGTCTTTTCCAGACGGCTGATCAGCAGCTCCATGGCTTCGACGGGCGAGAGCGGATTCAAAACGCGGCGCAAAATAAAGACGCGCTGCAAGTCTTCTTTGGGAATCAACAGCTCTTCCTTGCGGGTGCCCGAGCGCTGAATGTCGATGGCCG
>PMHC01000216.1 GCA_003156495.1 Acidobacteriaceae bacterium | reverse complement strand
TGATGGTCTGGTCGCGCTGGCTCGATTCGGTCTGCAACTGCAGAGAGACGCCGGTGACCTCGACGGTGGTGGCCGCGGCCGAGCCGACTTTCAGCATCAGATCGATGCGCGTGCGCACGCCGACCGAGATGGCGATCTTGTCGGCCTCGGCGGTGGCGTAGCCGGTGGCGCTGGCCGAGATCGTGTAAACGCCCACGCGCAATGATGGAATCTCATAGTTGCCCGCTTCGCTGGTCTTGGCCGTCGCTGCCACGCCGGTCGCGTCGTTGGTCGCCGTCACGGTTACGTTTTGAACCGCCGCGCCGCTGGCGTCGCGAATGCTTCCCACCAGGCTGCCGTTATCGTACTGGGCAAAGGCCGCGCGCGCCGGTAACAGCGCCAGCAATGTCAGTACAACCCAGATCCAATTCAGATTTCTGCATTTTATCCCGGTTCGTTTTTGTGCAGATCGGTTTGTCGAATGCATATTGCCTCCTATAACTTGATTTGGAAAATAGTTGAGTGCTCTTTATGTCCGTATGTCCGCTTGGGTACGCTTGCGCTTTCAAGTGATCGAATGACTGACGACGGCAGTGCGCTGTTTTACCGGCAGGCTTTCTTCACCCGCGCGGAGCGCACCGCTACCGGGCCGCGTGGGAGCGGTCAGCAAATGGCCTGAGAATTACAAAAACTCCATGAGCATGGGTTCTGAAAACAGATGAATTCAATGTCATGGTTGGCCATGCCGGTTAAGATTCGAAGAATCTGTTGTGAAAAATCGGCGAAACGCGCGGCGGCGCTGTGGGTAAGTGCCGCGCGACTGAGGAAAACTCCGTACAACAAAAAAGCACCNNCAGAGTGAGTTATTGTTGGAGCTTTTCTTATAGATGGTTTTCAGGCGAGAACGGTAGCCGGAGCCGCCCAGTTTCTGCCTTGGCTTTCGGCTACGCCGCGATAGGTGAGCGTACCCTGCCAGGTATTCAAGCCCTCGGCCAGTCCGGCGTCCTGACGCAGCGCTTCGCGCGCCCCCAAGTTAGCCAGCCGCAGCAGGTAGGGGAAGGTGGCGNNCGCCGGGCATGTTGGTGACGCAATAGTGCACCACGCCGTCGACCAAATAGCTGGGGTTGGAGTGCGAAGTGGGCTTGGCCGTTTCCACGCTGCCGCCCTGGTCGATGGCTACATCGACGATTACCGCGCCCTTTTTCATTTGTGAAACCATCTCGCGCGTGACGAGCTTGGGCGTGGTCGAGCCGGGAATCAGCACGCCGCCGATCACCAGATCGGCCTCGCGCGTGGCCGCGGCGATGTTGTAGCTGTTTGAGGCTAGCGTGTAGAGCCGTCCGCCGAAAATTTCGTCGAGCTCACGCAGCCGGTTCAGGTTCACGTCGATCAGCGTGGTCTTTGCGCCGAAGCCGAGAGCGATGCGCGCGGCGTTGGTGCCCACAATGCCGCCGCCGAGAATCGTTACATGAGCGGGAGAAACGCCCGGTACGCCACCCAGCAGAATGCCGCGGCCGCCGCGCTCTTTTTCCAAATAGCTGGCGCCGACCTGCACGCTCATCCGCCCGGCAATTTCGCTCATCGGCATCAGCAGCGGCAGATGGCCATCGCGGTCGCGCACCGTCTCGTAGGCGATGCCGATCACCTTGGAATCAAGCAGTTTGTTGGTCAGCGCCGGCACCGGGGCCAGATGCAGATAGGTGAACAGGACCAGACCCTCGCGGAAGTAACCGTACTCGGATTCGACCGGCTCCTTTACCTTGACGACGGTTTCGGCCTTGCGCCAGATTGAGGCAGCTTCGGCCACAATCTCGGCGCCGGCTACCTGATAGTCGGCGTCGGGAAAACCCGACCCCACGCCGGCCTGCGTCTCCACCAGCACGGTATGGCCGGCTTCAACCAGAGCCTTTGCGCCAGCCGGGGTTAGGCCCACGCGGGCCTCGTTGTCCTTAATCTCTTTGGGAACTCCGACGATCATGGTGATACCTCCTGTGCGGCAGACTCCATGCGCCTTCGGCGCGGATAGGGGGAGGGCTGTTATCTTCAAGTAGCCTCGCCGTCACTTGTTAAAGGAATTTTACGGCGCAAAACACTACCAATGCGTGCAAAGTTTGTGATAAAAAGGCTAAATGAGATCGAAACGTGACAAAAATGCCGTTATAAAGCACGAATCAACCGCAAGGTCGCGCAAAGGCGAAGCGATGACGGCAGCCGCCGGTCTGGACGAACTGGACGAAGCGATTATGCGCTATCTGGAGCACCACGGCCGGGCGACGAACTACGAGGTCGGCGAGGCGGTGGGACTGTCTTCCTCGGCGGCCTCGCGGCGGATTCTGGCGCTGGAAACCTCGGGCGCAATTCGCGGCTACCAGGCGCGAATCGACGACCGGTTGCTGGGCAAACACATGACGGTCTACATTCGCGTCACGCTAGAGAAGCAGTCGGCCGCCGTGCTCACCGCCTTTGAGAACGCCGTGCGCCATTGCCACGACATTGTGAGCTGCCACCTGATGGCCGGCCCCTTCGATTACATGCTGGTGGCCCGCGTGGCCGGCATCGACGACTATGGGCGGCTGCACCAGAACGAGCTTTCGCGGCTGCCGGGCGTCACGCGGTTAGAGACCAGCTTTGCGCTGCGCGACGTGCTGGAGACAAAAGGCTAGATGTACTGAATGACGACGCGCTTCATGTACTTGGACTCGAGCAGTTGAGCGATGTGTTTGACGATGTTGCGCCGCAGTTCGAGTTCGACGGGAATGTTCGGATCCTGGTGGGCTTCGTTGATCTTGGTGCCGACGACGAAGTGGACAACGTCGCTGTCGAGCAGCAGATTGGCGAGTTTGACGGCGGCGTTGGACTTCATGTCTTCAGGCGCGAAGCCCTCTTCGAGCAAACGCGCGACTTCACCCAGGGTAAGCGTGCCCTCGGTGACCAGTTCGAAGCCCTGCATGCGCGCCCAGGGCGGAACCTTGCTGTCGAGGGGCTGGTGCATATCGACCTGAATCTCACGGCCCAGCAACCGGGAGATGATGTTGGCGGTAGTGCCGCCACAGATGACCTTGCGCCCCAGCGTGCGCTCGGCCATGCGGGCCAGGTCCTGATCGTGGAGGCGGCTGAAGGGCGCGCCGGTCATGACTAAAAGTTGGCGCGGGCTGCGAAAGTAGACCACGCCGCAGGTGATGTCGTCTTTGGCCGTGAGACCGTCAACCTCTTCTGCCTTGGCGACCAGAGCGCGTGAAAGCGCGCGGGCGGAGATGTGCGGCGTTTCTTCGATCAACTCGCGCACGTATTTTTCGACGTTTTCCTGTCCCCAGCCGAGCGGAGTCAAATACTCGCCCATGCCGGCCTGGGTGATGCCGTCGGAAAAAAAGACGATGCGGTCTTCGCGCTGCACATCGAAAGAGGAGTAGCTGATGACGCGCTCCTGCCAGCGCTCGGGACGGAACTCGGTTTTGTCTACCTGCAGATGGCCGCCGGGGCGGATCAGCAGAAAAGGCGGATTGCCGTGCTCGATGATGCGCGTCTGGCCGGTGGAAGCGACATCGACGACGGTGAAGGTGGAATAGCTGATCTTGCGCACGCTGCAGATCGGCAGCGTGTCCATGATGATCTCGGCCGAGCGGCGAATGTCGATGGAGCTGGCGGTGTATTTGAGCGCCATGGTGGCCGTCATGGTGGCCAGCACGCTGGCTTTCACCCCCGAACCCAATCCGTCGGAAAGAACCGAGACGATGCGTCCTTCTTCCTTGACCTGCTCGGTGAGAAAGATGTCGCCGGAGATTAGCTGGCCACTCTTGGCGCGCTGGCAGGAGTCGATCTCGATGAAGCTCTCGCCGCCGCTCACTTGCCCCCTCCCGACCCTTTGCCGTCTTCGAGCTCCTCGGGGCTGAAGGAGCGAACGATGGAGTTGAGAATAATTTCCGAGTCGGCGGCGTTTTCGCCCAGCAGATAGGCGATCTGCTGCACGGTCTTAAGATTCTTCTCGATGACCTCGCGGGCGCGCGCGATGATCTGCTCCTTCTGGAAGATGGGCTGCGTGATGTCCTGGAAGATGCCGCAGAGAACCGAGTGCGGTTCGATCGAGAAGATGCTGGCGTTGAGAATGCTGCGCTCGTAGCGGATGTCGTGGCCGACAATGTCCTCATCGGAGTCAAGCACGCGGCGAAAAAGATGAGCGAAGGGAATGACGGCGTCGAGCATGCTGCCTTCAAGATCTTTGGGCTGCACGAGCCCATCGGAGAACTGATGCACGAAATGCTCGTTGCACTCGATGATCTTCAGATCTTCGTCGACGATGACAACGGCCGAAGGCATTTTGGCGAGCAGAGCGTTGGCTTTTTTCTGGGCCAGCTTGCGGGTGTAGGTGGCGCACATCATGCGCTCGGCGTTGTGCGCAATGAGGGCGCGGGCAAAGTCGCGGCAGGACTCGTAGCCGCAGCCGCCGCAGTTCAGCTCGTCCTCGGCGGAATATTTGCCTACGGTGCGCATGGCTTCGCGAATCTGCGATTCGGTGTATTCGTCGCTGGAGACGGGCGCGACCGGATAGTGCTGCTTGATTTCGATCGAGACCGGGCGCGGCAGCTCGTCGGCGGGCTTGGCGTAGCGCACCACATCGTAGCGGCGGCGGGCGACGCTCGAGTTGCGCGCCGACTTGGGGCCATTGATGCAGGAGCCCGGACAGGCCGTCAGCTCGAGGAGGATGTCGCGGTCGGGGCGCCACTCGCCGATGCCTTTGAGCGCCTGCTCGACATTCTCGACGCCGGAAAAACTCATGATCTGCGAAGAACTGATTTCGCCGTTGGCGCTGACGCCGGCAAACATTCCTCCCTCGATCGGATAAAGCGCGCCCTCCTGCGCTTCGGCGGGTTCAAAGCGATCATCAGCGCTCTCGATGATGTTTTCGAGATGGATGTTTTCTTCGCCGAACCAGCGATCGAGATCCTCGAATGTAAGTGCGACATCGAGCAGCTCGGGATGGTTTTCGGCCTCCTTCTTTTTGGCGATGCAGGGGCCGATGAAAACGATGGCGATCTCATTGCCGTAGTGCTCGCGCAACATGCGGCAGTGCGTGAGCAGCGGCGAAAGAATCTGCGTAATGTTGGTCTGGCACTCGGGATGGTATTTGGAAATGAAATCGACGACGACCGGGCAGGCCGAGGAGACCCAGATGCGCTTTTCACCGGTGCGCATCATGGCGTGCACGCTGGCCGAAACCTGTTGCGCGCCCAGCGCGGTTTCAGAGACGGCGAAAAAGCCCAGGCTCTTGAGCGCGTGAATCAACTGGCCGGGACGAAGACCTTCATGCTGCGCGACGAAAGATGGCGCCAGCGAAGCGATCACCTTGCGTCCGCCGGCGAGCAGCTCCCGAGCCGCGGGCAGATCGTCGCGAACGCGCTTGGCGTTGTTGGGGCAGACTAGAATGCACTTGCCGCACTGGATGCACAATTCGGAGACAACGCGGGCGTAGCCGTCCTGCACGCGAATGGCTTTGACCGGGCACTCGCGAATGCACTTGTGGCAATCCTGGCACTCGCGCTGCTGGGTGTAGATGGCGTTACGTTGCTCCATTGGCTCCTCGCAGCGAGCGGCCCACGCGCTCCAGAATCTGGCGCAGATCGTCGGCCGTTACGCCGTGATAGACCTCGCCGCCGACGGTCAAATTGGGCCCCTGCTTGCACTGGTCTTCACACAGATGGCCGCAGAGACGAACCGTGGCGTTCAGATCATGGCTCTCGATATACTCCTCGATCATGGCCAGATTGCCGGAGTTGCCGCGCGCGAAGCAGGAGCTTCCCAGGCAGACCACAATCTCAAGAGGCTCGTCATTGGTGGACATCAGCCACACCTCTTTACTGCTCTACAACCACACCTACGCTTGCACCTGGACGAGCTGTGAATCGGACGGCTCGATCAGGCCGGCGAACTCTTCGGCCTCGCCCCTGCTTCCCGGCCCCGTGCCTACCAAGCGGCCGAGCGAATGAATCTGCCCGCGCAGGCACTGGTTGCAATCGACGGGCTTCTCGTCGATACAGGCCTTGGCGGGATAGATCTCGTAGAGACGCCTGTATTGTACCGGCGTCAGGTTGGGCATAACGACATTGGCGCCAACTAAAAGCCCTTGCTTGCGCCCGTTGGCCTTGTCGATGGTGGCCAGCGCGGTGGTCGATGGAATGTTGGCCGTGGGGCAGAGAATGCGCGCCAGCGCGACCATTTTGCAGGTCATCTCTTCGCTGCCGTCGGTCTGCTCGCCGGGGGCAACTGGCGGACGCAGTTGGCCCGAGCCAAGCGGAGTCATCGGATGCGCGATGTAAGGCCCGATGCCGATCATGTCGAGATCGAGCGCGCGAAAAGTGCGCAGGTCGCCGGCCAGGCACTCATAGGATTGGCCGGGAATGCCGACCATGACGCCGCCGCCAATCTCGTAGCCGAGTTGGCGCAGCTCGCGCAAAAGCGCGATGCGGTCAGGGCCGTCAGGCGAGCGCCGGGGATGAATGGCGCGATAGAGTTTTTCGTCGGAGGTTTCGAAGCGCAGCAGGTAACGGTCCGCGCCAGCCTCGCGCCAAAGAGCGAGTTCCGCGGCCGTGCGTTCGCCCAGGCTGAGGGTAACGGCCAGCGGTGTTTCGCGCTTGATCCAGCCGACGATTTCGGCGATCCATTCGGCGGTAAGCGCGTCGTCTTCGCCGGCCTGCATCACGACGGTGCCGTAACCGAGCGAGACGGCCTGGCGGGCGCAGCCGAGAATTTCTTCGCGGCTCATGCGATAGCGCGTGAGTGAGGAGTTGGCCTGACGCAGCCCGCAGTACATGCACTGCCGGATGCAATGGCTGGAGAACTCGATCAGGCCGCGCAGATGAATGGCATCGCCCACATGCTCTTTGCGCACGCGGTCGGCCCATGCGTACAACTCCCGAAGGCGTGAGGGATCGCGCTCCCTCAGCCAATCGAGAATTTCGCGCTCGGAGATTTCCGCCACGTTTAGTTCACCAGGACTGCGCCTTCAGCCGTCGGCATGCTGGCGGCGAGCGGAGTAACGCCCGCGGCGCGCGCCTGTTTGTAAGCGGCCAGCGCCTCGGGGAATGGTTCCAGAGCGCGCTCCAGAATGCCCATCATGTAGGCGATCGCCAGACCGTAGTTGGTGATGGGAACCAGATTGCGCTGGCACTCTGCAATGCGATTGAGCATTTCGCGACGATTCCACATGCAGGCGCCGCAATGCACAACCAGCTTGTAGGCGGCCAGATCGGCCGGGAACTCGCGGCCCTTGACCCAGGCGAACTCCAGCTTGCCGCCGACGTAGCGCTCGAGCCAGTTGGGAATCTTGACGCGACCGATGTCATCTTCAATCGGGTGATGAGTGCAGGACTCGGCGAGCAGCACCTTATCGCCCGGCCGCAGCGAATCGATGGCGATGGCCGCGCGGGTCTGCGCGACGAGGTCGCCCTTGAGGCGCGAAAAGAGAATTGAAAAGGCCGTCACCGGAACCGCTTCAGGCACCGTGCGCGCCACCTTGTCGAAGACATTGGCGTCGGTGACGACGAGCTTGGGAAGCCGCTTCATATTGTCGAGAACGCCGGCCAGCCCGCCGTCTTGCACGGCGATGCAGGAGGCGTTGTTGTCGAGCAGATCGCGGATCGACTGCACCTGTAGCTGCTTGATGCGGCCCACGGGCGCTTCTTTATCGATGGGCATCACCAGCACCGCGGTCTCGTCGGGACCGACCAGATCGCGCAGCACGACGGGCGATTCGGAGCTGTCGGCCGGGGCAAGCTCGGCCAGCCGCGAGCGAAACTCTTCGACGCCCGTGCCGGCGCTGGCCACCAGCGCGATATAAGGAATCTGCTCGCGATCGAAGCGCGCGAGCTGTTCGACGGTAGCGTGGCCCAGATCGGTTTTGTTCAGCGCCACGAGTACGGGAATTTCTCTCGCGCGCAGCTCGGCGAGCAGCTTTTCTTCGAACTCGCCCCAAACGCCGGCCTCGGTAACGAGCACGCCCACGTCGGAGCGGGAGATCACTTGGCTGGTTTTGGCGATGCGCTGTTGCCCGAGCGCCCCCACGTCATCGACGCCTGCGGTATCGACAAAAAGCACCGGGCCGATGGGCAGCAGCTCCATGGGCTTTTCGACCGGATCGGTGGTTGTGCCGGCCACCTCGGAAACGATCGAAACGCGCTGTCGCGTGATGGCGTTCAGCAGGCTGGATTTGCCGACATTGCGGCGGCCGAAGAGGCCAATGTGTAAACGGAATCCTTTGGAAGTTGCGCGAACCATCAGAAATTCTCCTTCTGTCGCTTTAATGCTAAAAATGTCGCGTTCGCCACGGCGAACCTGATTCAGTATGACCTAAAACCTAAGACAACGCGACAGCCTCATCGAGCGAAAGGCCGCGCGCTTCCCGCGCCCCGGCGGCAGTTCCCAAACGCGCATGGCGTTGAGGGGCCGTGCCAGGGCGAAGGTCTGCTCGATCTTCTTTCCGTCAATGAAACCTGCGCATTGCGGTTAACCATGTTCCTCGCGGGGGCCGCTACTTGCTTTCAGACGGCCCAGGGTTTGAACCGGAAGCCTCCGGCTCGTTTTCGATTCTCTCTTGCAACGCCTCGATGGCTTTTTCTGGCGTGCAGTGCGAGACGAGCTTTCCGTCGATCAAGACATTCGGCCCCTCTCCGCATTTTTCAAAGCAGAAGGCCGCGCGAACGTCGAGGCGGTTTTCCAGGCCGCTCTCCTCGGCGTGGCGCAGCACGCTATTCAACACCTCTTGCGAGCCTTTCAGGAAGCAGTTGGTGCCCAGGCAGACGCTGACCTTGATTTTGTCGCTGGCCGTGGACTGCATCAGCGGCAGCGATTCGCCGCCGATGCGCCGCCGACCCTGATAGTGCGTGTGGAAGAGGTGATGCGCCTGTTCGCCGCCCACCTCGCCCAAATGCTTGGCGTAGCACTCGGTGATGAAGACATTATCCTGCGACTTGTGCAGTTGCAGCGCCTTGTCGGCGTGGTAGAGGCCGCGGGTGCGCTGCGCGCGCACCGTGCGCGAGGTCGTCACCGGCTGGCCGGCGCCGTTGATGCAGCCGCCGGGGCAGGCCATNNCCATCACTTCAATCAGGTCGTAGTCGCACTTGCCGGCGCGCACCTGCTCGGCAACCACGCGGGCGTTGCGCAAGCCGTGCACCACGGCCAGCTTTAACTCGGTGTCGCCAAGCGAAACGGTCGCTTCGCGCAAGCCGGAGTCGCCGCGCACCTGGTCGAATTCGATCTTCTCGAGCGGCTTGCCGGTCGCCTTTTCCGCCGCGAAGCGCAGCACAGCTTCCATCACGCCGCCGGAGTTGCCGAAGATCACGCCCGCGCCGGTATAGAAGCCAAAGGGCATGTCGAAGGATTCGGGCTGCAGCGCCTCAAAGCGGATGCCAGCCGACTGAATCATCTGCGCCAGCTCCTGCGTGGTCAGCACAACATCCACGTCGGGATCGCCGTCAACGCCCAGCTCGGGGCGCTTGGCCTCGAATTTTTTCGCCGTGCAGGGCATGATCGAAACCACTTTCAGATCTTTGCGCTCGATCTTGAACTGCTCGGGCAAAAGTTTTTTCACCAGCGAGCCGAACATGCCCTGCGGCGAGCGGCAGGTGGAAAGATTCGGCAGCAGCTCGGGGAAATACTGCTCGGCGTACTTCACCCAGCCGGGGCAGCAGGAGGTGAACATCGGCAGTTTTCCGCCGTTCTTCTTGCGCGCGAGAAATTCGTTGCCTTCCTCGATGACCGTCAGGTCGGCACCGTAGCAGGTGTCGTAAACCTGATTGAAGCCGATCTGTTTGAGGGCGGCGGCGATGCGGCCGATGGTGTTTTCACCTGCCGGCAAGCCAAAGCACTCGCCCAGGCCGACGCGGACGGCGGGCGCAATCTGCACGACGACGGTTTTGGTGGCATCGGCGAGCAGATTCCAAACCTTGTCGACTTCGGATTTGGGTGTGAGCGCGCCGGTGGGGCAAACGCTGGCGCACTGGCCGCAGTTAACGCACTCAACCTCGCCGAGTTTTTTGCCGAAGGCCGGCTCGACGCAGGCTTCGTGGCCGCGATGCGCGAAGTCAATCGCGCCGATGCCTTGAACTTCCCAGCAGGTACGGACGCAATCGCCGCAGAGCACGCACTTATTGGGGTCGCGGACCAGCGAAGGCGAACTTTCGTCGAGCGGCTGCGGCTGGTGCACGGACTTGAAGCGCACGCGCTGAATGCCCAGCTTGCGGGCCAGATTTTGCAGTTGGCAGTTGGCGCTGCGCGAGCAGGTGGGGCATTGCTGATCGTGATTGGCCAGCAGCAGCTCGACGGCGATTTTACGAATCTCGCGAATCTGCGGCGTGTTGGTTTTGATCTTCATGCCCGGCTGCGGCGGCGTGGAGCAGGCGCCCTGAATGCCGCGCCCTTCGACCTCGACCAGGCAGAGCCGGCAAGCGCCGTAAACGCTCAGCTCGGAGTGATAGCAGAAGGTGGGCAAATCGATATTCGCCTTGCGGACCAGTTCGAGCAAGTTGCGCTCGCCTTCGATGGCGACCGCCTGGCCGTTAATCGTTAGTGTCGGCCGTGTATCTTGGGTCATCGCTTAAACTCCTTCCACGGCGTGGAAATTGCAGGCCTTGGCGCACGCCCCGCATTTGATGCAAAGTTCAGGATCGATCCGGTGCGGCTGCTTTTTTTCGCCGCTGATGGCATTCACCGGGCATTTTTTGACGCACAGGCCACAGCCCTTGCACTTTTCCGCGTTGATTTCGGGCTTGAGCAGCGCCTTGCAGCGGCCGGCACGGCAGCGCTTTTCAATAATGTGCTCTTCGTATTCTTTGCGGAAGTGGCGCAGCGTAGAGAGCACCGGATTCGGCGCCGTTTTGCCCAGGCCGCAAAGCGAGCCGGCTTGCACGGCCTTGCCGAGCGTTTCCATCAGATCGAGAGTTTCGAGAGTAGCGCGGCCCTCGATCACGTCGTCGAGCAGCGAGAGCAACTGCTTGGTTCCCTCGCGGCAGAGCACGCACTTGCCGCAGGATTCGCGCTGCGTAAATTCCATAAAGAAACGCGCGATCGAAACCATGCAGGTGCGGTCGTTCATCACCACCAAACCGCCCGAGCCGACGATTGCGCCGGCCGAACGCAGCGACTCGTAGGAAAGCGGCAGATCGAGATGCTCCTGCGTAAGGCAGCCGCCCGAGGGGCCGCCGATCTGCACCGCCTTGAAGCCGGCCTTCGACATACGGCCGTTGTCGTCGATCACGCCGCCGCCGATGTGCATCACTACTTCGCCGAGCGTGGTTCCGAAGGGAACCTCGACCAGGCCGGTATTGGCCACATGCCCGGTGAGTGCGAAGGTCTTGGTGCCGGGCGATTCCTTGGTGCCGATCGAGAGAAACTTTTCCGGGCCTTCATTCAAAATGCGCGAAACGTGGGCCAGCGTCTCGACGTTGTTGATGATCGTCGGCTTGCCCCACAGACCGCTTTGCGCCGGAAAAGGCGGCTTGGGCCGCGGCATGCCGCGCTGGCCTTCGATGGAGGCGATCATGGCGGTTTCTTCGCCGCAGACAAAGGCTCCAGCGCCTTCCATCACCTCGCAACTTATCGCGAGGCCAGTACCGAAAACGTTTTTGCCTAGAATGCCTTCGCGGGTGGCGTCGGCCACGGCGCGGCGCATGCGGGCGACGGCCAGCGGATATTCGGTGCGGACGTAAACCAGCGTCTCGCTGGCGCCGATGGCGCGGGCGGCGATCATCAGCCCCTCGATCACGCTGTGGGGGTTGCCCTCCATCACCGAGCGGTTCATAAAGGCTCCGGGGTCGCCTTCGTCGCCGTTGCAGATGACGTACTTTTTCGCCGAATTCTGCACGCGAGCCGCTTCCCACTTGCGCCCGGTCGGGAAGCCCGCGCCGCCGCGTCCGCGCAGCCCGGCGTCGAGAACCGTCTTGCAGATTTCTTCCGGCGACATTTCGACGAATGCCTTGCGCGCGGCGCGATAGCCGCCATGCAAAATGTATTCGCGAATATCTTCCGGATCGAGGAAGCCGCATTCTTTTAAAACCATGCGATGCTGGCGGGCGTAGAAGGGATTGTCATCAAAGCCGCGGCAATGCTGCCGCGTGGCGGGGTCTTTATAGAGCAGCCGGTCTACCAGTTTGTTGCCGGCCAGCGTCTCGGTCGCGATCTCGTGCACATCCTCGGGGCGAACCTTGGTATAGAGAATGTTGTCGGGCATGATCGAAACCAGCGGACCCATCTGGCAAAAGCCCTGGCAGCCGCTCTTGGAAAGGCGAATGTCTTTTTCGTGCGCCTCGGCGCGAAGCTCGAGAACCACGTTCAGGCCGGCCGCGGCAATCTCTTTCTTAAAGCTCTCGAAGACCTTCATCGAGCCGTTGGCCATGCAGCCGGTGCCGGCGCAAATCACCACGCGGCGCATCGCGGCCGGCTTGGTGCCCGGAGCAAAGCCTGGAATGGGCAATATCGGATCGGCGTTGCTCATTCGGCGGCTCCTTTATTTGAGGTACAGGTATTTGAGGTACAGGCGCTCGAATTCTGAGCCGTCAAACCTTCGGCCGCCTTGATCTCGTCCACCAAAGCGGTCGCCCGCTCGGCGGTGATGCCGCCGTAAACCTGTTCGTCAACCACCATCACAGGCGCCAGGCCGCAAGCGCCCAGGCAAGCCACGGTCTCGACGGTGAACATCATGTCGGCCGTCGTCTTGCGCTTGTCGTCGGTGCCTAGCTTTTCGTGCAAGGCATTGAGCACCGGCAGCGACTGCTTTACGTGGCAGGCGGTGCCATCGCAAATGCGGATGACATGCTTGCCTTTGGGCTCCAGCGCAAAGTGGGCGTAAAAAGTAGCCACGCCGAAAACGCGCGCCGGCGGTACATCGAGAGAAGTGGCCACGTAAGTAAGCACCTCCTCGGGCAAATACTGATACTCGTGCTGGATTGACTGGAGGATGGGAATCAGGGCCGACGGACGGCGTGAGAAACGATCGAGAATCTCGCACACCTTTCCGAATTTTTCTGTCTCATCAACCACAGTTGGCATCGACGCCATCAGGAGTGCCTCCCTCTTGCTGGATTGGTACATGGAACCGTTGCGCCAGCTTCCAGGAAAGCGAAGCCAGCGAAGAATACAAATCTTCACTATGCACGATGACGTGCGTGGGGACTTTGAGCCGCGCGGGAGCGAAATTCCAGATCGCCTGAATGCCGCCGCGGATCATCTCGTCGGCCACTGTTTGCGCCGCTTCGGCCGGCGTGGTGATGATTCCCAGGTGAATGCTCATACGTTGTGCTAGATCGGCTAATTTATCGAGCGGCAATACCGCCTTGCCGTGGACCCACTGGCCAATTTTGGAGGGATCGGAATCGAAGGCGGCCACAATCTGCAGGCCGAACTTGGTGAACCGCTCGTGGCCGAGCAGCGCGGTGCCCAAATTGCCCGCGCCCACCAGAAAGGCCTCGTTCACGTTGTTCCAGCCGAGAAAGCTCTCAATGGCCAGGATGAGTTCGGCGACCACATAGCCGGTCTTCGGTTTGCCGATGATCCCGGTGTACTGCAAGTCTTTGCGTACCTGGACGGGAACCAGGTTTAAATCCGCGCCGATCCGGCTGCACGAGACCCGATCGATCCCTTGATCTTGCAGCTCCATCAGGTAGTGATGGTACTGAGACATACGGTTGAGGCTGGGCTGGGGGATCGGCCCCTGGCCCGCGGGATGATGAATCGCCTCTGGATTCGATAAATTTATATCGATAACCATAGATCGAATCTATGGCCACTTTATTCGTTATCACAGTGACCGCAGTCACGCAATCGCACCCGCTCATATCGTGGAATTGAGCGGGAATTCGTCTCACTAGCCGAAAGGAGCGTCCCAAATTTGCTAGAAACGCTCCCAATGAAGCACATCGGCCAAAGGCCGCTTCTCGATCTGCGGCGTCTCGGCCGGGTAGCCAAATGAAACAATCGCAATCAGTTGCCGGTCTTTGGGCGCGCCAAAAGCCTCCACGACGGCCGGGCCGTAAGGCTGTTTGGTGCCCGCCACCCAGCAGGAGCCGATGCCGTGGGCCGAAGCGGCCACCAGCAGGTTTTCGGCTGCGGCCGAGCTGTCCTCGACGGCATAATCCGTTCCCTTGGCCAGCACAAGCACAACAAATGCCGCCGTGGCGATGAACTCGCCGTGGCCAAGCATGGGCGGAATGCGCTCCATATCGGCGCGCGCGGTCAGAACAATAAAATCCCAGGGTTGGTCATTCATCGCCGTCGGCGCCAGGCGCGCGCAGTCAACGATTTCTTCAATGATGGCGCGCGGCACAGGCTTCTGCTCGTAGGCGCGAATGCTGCGCCGCTCTTTCATTGCTTCGATGGCGGTTTTCATTTTTGCTTTCTCCTAAAAATTTGATGTTAGCAGCGCGAGCAAACGTCCGAATGCGGCTGTGGTCACAGCGAAGCCGGAGACGCGAAAAAACCTGTGAAAGGCTTTCCCGCATCTGTTTCGAGCTCTCTCCGGTCTAGCCAACCCAGGTAAAATGGCTGTGAAAAGCCGCCATCTTACGCTGTGCTTTTCTTTTTGCGGTTTCGTCGTATTCTGTAACTATTCGGGAATCCTTCAATGAAGACCTTCACTCTGGATGAAGCGCAATCGCTGTTGCCAGTGCTGGAAGCGCTGTTAAAGCGCGCCATGGAAGGACGGCGCTCGGCGCAGACAGTCGAATCGGGGCTCAACGGTTTGGCGCAGAAAATCTATTTCTCTGGCGGGATGCGTGTCAACGCCTCCACCGTCGCCAAGCAGCGCGCCGAGATGGAGGTTCACCTGAAGCGCGTGCGCGAGACGGTTGCCGAAATCGACGCCATCGGCGTTCAAGTAAAGGATTTGGACTCTGGCCAGCTCGACTTTCCCTGCCGGCTCGACGATCAGATCGTGCTGTTGTGCTGGCGCGTGGGCGAGCTCGCCATCGGGCACTGGCACACGATGGAAGCCGGCTTCAAGGGCCGTCAGCCCGTCGACGAGCGCTTTCGCAAGCATTCTTCCCCTGGCAGCCGTCCCAACTAAACAAATGCCGTTGCGCCGTAGAGCGAAATTCCCCTCCACGGCGTCTTTCTTTTTTTGGCAGTGCTTCGGTCTTCCGCGCGGTGGGAACAGAATGCGCTTCAGGCGATAGTCTGAGGTTTGAATCTATTTTTTTGAGCCGAGCCGAATCGAACGACTACGAACAGACGGCGTGCGGGGAGTGACGATGAAGAAAATAAGCTGGACGGCGCTTTTACTGATTCCCGCCATGCTGCTGTCGGGCTGCAACGGCTTTTGGAATCTGCCCAGTTCGTCCACCACCACGACCACCACGACCGAATCCAGCGGCATTTTCTACGTCCTCAACCAGACGACCTCGCAGTTGGCGGCCTACTACATCTCTTCGGGCGCGCTTAAAAAAGTTTCCGGCAGCCCCTATACGTTGTTGGCCACGCCCTACTCAATCGCCATCGCTCCCAACGGAAACTTTCTTTACGTGGGCACGACCGGCGGAATCTACGTTTACAGCATCGCTTCCAGTGGCGCGTTGACCATCGGCAACATTGGCAACCCCATCTCCTCCGACATCGCTACCGCCATCCAGACGACCAACTCCTGGATGGTTGACGCCTATATCGCTTCCACCGGCGTGGTGGAACTGAATGCTTACTCGGTCTCCTCCTCCGACGGAACGCTGGAAGGCTCCACGTCCCAGGCGCAAACCTACAACGTCACCAACGCCACGGTCGAGCAGATGGTGATCTCGCCCGACGACGATTATCTTTTTGTCGCCCTGGGCTCGGGCGGCACCATCGCGGTTCCCTTCACGCCGGGCAACAACAATCCCATCGGCTCGACGGCACGCAAAATATCGACGGCCAGCAGCAGCGGCGCGGCGCTTTCGGTAGCCGTAGACCCCAGCGAGCGGCTCTTCTACATCGGTGAAACGCTGGCCAACTCCGCGGCCAGTTCGGGCGGAGTGCGCGCTTTTCTCTACAGTTCGTTGAACGGCTCGCTCACCGAGGCTTCCGGCTCGCCAATCGCCAGCGGCAGCCTCGCCCCCCACGCGATTCTTCCCGAAGCCTCGGGCAGCTACATCTACGTGGCCAACGGCGACGGCAACTCCACTGCCGGACTCATCAAGAGTTTTACGATCACCTATTCGAGCTCCACATACACAATCGCCGCCAACAGCACCATTGCCGCCGGCATTCAGCCGATGGGGCTAGCCGAAGATAGCGACAGCAACTTCGTCCTGGCGGCCTCCTCGGGCGGTTCGACCTCGGCGGGCAGCCCGGACCTGGAGGCTTTTTCGATGAGTTCCGGCGTGCTGACGGCGAATATCACCTCCACCACCGGCACTGACCCGGTGGGCGCGATCGCCATCGTCGCGCTGCCGTAAGAACAGTTATCAGTTATCAGTAGTCAGTGGTCAGCAATCAGCGATCCGTTGTCAGTAGCCGGATTCGAAGCTAGTTTTTACGCCGCTATTGCAAGATCGGTTCCGCTCCCGCCGGCGCGGCCGTAAAAATGGCAATCAGCCGCTGTAGAAGTGCTATTCTCAAAGGCAAACTGGGCTGTGTTTACACATCTTCCAATCTCTTTTGTCCGCTTTCCGCGCCGCCACGGGCTTTTCTCCGCGGTTCTGCCGCTGAGCCTGTGCGCGCTCGCGCTGCTGGCCGGATGCAACCGCTTCCGGCACATGCACCACGATAAAGTTTACGTCTCGGTACGCACCTCTTACCTGCATGACCGCGTCGCTCCGGTCTCCAACCGCGTTGGCCAGGTCGCCAATGGCCAGGAGCTTGAAGTGCTCGACCACAACCGGCGCTTCTACAAAGTCAAAACGGACAAAAACGAGATTGGGTGGATCGAAGAGCGGGCGGTCATCGATTCGAAAACCTACAAGGCTTTTGTGCAACTGGCCGATCAGCACAAAGACGACCCCGTGGCCGCCACGGCCACCCTGCGCGACGATCTGACCATGCATCTGCTGCCAGGGCGTGAAACCGAGCGTTTCTATCTGCTGGCGGGCAACAGCAAAGTTTCGCTTTTGGCGCGAGCCTCGGCGCCTAAAAAACCGGCGGAAGTTCTCGGACTGCCGTCAACGTCCACCGCAACCAAGAGTGCGCCGGCAACCGGTGCGGCCAAGCCGGGTGAAACAGCCAAAAACGCATCTCCGGCCAAACCGGGCGAAGCGGCTAAAAATGCGCCGGCGGCAACTCAAGCCAAGGCTGGCGAAACGGCTAAAAGCGGGGCGGCGGCTAAAAAAGCTCCGTCCTCCGCTACGCCCGCAGAAGCAGCGCCCGTGCCCGAGCCGCCCGCGATGGAAGACTGGTGGCTGGCGCGCGACGCGCAGGGCCGCGTAGGCTGGCTGCTGAGCAAGGGCCTCGATGTGGATCTGCCCGACGAGGTGGCCCAGTACGCCGAAGGCCAACGCATCGTAGGTGCGTGGATGCTGGCCAAAGTCACCGACGACGAGGCTAACACGCCCAATCACCAGGTCACCGAATACCTGACCATCATGGCGCCGCCCAAGTCCGGCCTGCCTTACGACTTCGATCAGGTGCGCGTTTTTACCTGGAACACGCGACGTCACCGCTATGAGACGGGCTTCCGTCTGCATCCGATTCAGGGCTACCTGCCGGTGCGCGTTTTCACGGCCACCTCAAATGGCAAAAGCGCGCCGGCCTTCAGCTTCCAACTTTCGGGCAACGGGGCCATCGCCACCGACTCGTCGGGCATCATACGGCCGGTCAATCCGCGCACCGTTGGCTTCGCGCTGATCGACTACTCGCGCGTGCAGCGCATCGGGCCCGACCTGGGGCCGATTCCGCTGATGCAGGACCCCGACAAAGATAAAAAAGACGCGGCCAAAAAGGCCGCCGCCGCGAAAAAAGCCAGCGTTAAAAAGGCAGGGAAGAGATAATAGCGCCAGCGGCCAGAAGCTAAAGCCGTGGCCGGATCGCTTCGATCCGAAGCTCCGTGGTTCCCCGGTTTCAAAATCGAGACCGGGGGCACCCGCACCCGTATTTTCACTAACCAATGGTGAAAATGAGCTAAAGCCGCGTTTCGAACTCTTCATTCACCCAGTGCTCGAAGGCGGCGAACTCCTCGTCGCGGCCCAGGAACTCGCGCACCAGCGTGCGGCCCGGCTTGGAGCCGCCCTGTTCGAGCACCGTTTTGCGGTAGCGCGCGCCCGTCTCACCGCCCAGCAGATCGGCCGCGTCGAATTGACTGAAGAAATCCAGCGCGATCACCTTGTCGAACATGTAGGTGTAGTAATTCGACGAGTAGCCGGTGAGGTGGCCGAAGCTGGCGTACATGCGATTGCCCTCGAACCAGCTCCAGGGCTGGAATTCGCGATAGAGATCGCGCGCCAGCGTGTCGGGATCGAGACCGTCGGCCTCGCGATCATGCAGGTCGAGCGAGAGCGTGGTGTAGTAAAGCTGCGAGCGCACCCAGTCGGCGCGGCCGAACGCGCTCGCTTGTCTTAGGTTTTGGATCAGCTCCGAGGGCAAAATTTCGCCGGTCTCATAATGCCGTGCAAAGGATTGCAGCAGCTTTTCGTCGCGGAAAAATTCCTCAAGCATCTGCGAGGGAACTTCGACGAAATCGCCCTCGGTAGCGAAGCCGGAAAGCCCCACCCACTCCGTTTGCCCGCCGAGAATCGCGTGCATCAGGTGGCCAAACTCGTGGAAGAAGGTCACCACGTCGGAATATTGCAACAACCCCGGATCGCCGGCCTCGCCGCCTGAAAAATTGCAGATCAGCGCCGCCTCGGGCAGCACGCGGCCGCGCACGCCACAAACGATAGGCGAGGCGGAAAACCACTTGTCCTTGCCCTCGCGCGGGTGCATGTCCAGATAAAATCTGCCCGCCAATTGCCCGCCGTCGAAAACATCGTAGACCGAAACGGCTTTGTCCCAGGCCTCGACCTGCACCGGCCGGAACTCGACCTTGAAAAGTTTTGCCGCCGTGGCCAGCACGCCGGCCTCGACGCGCGCGTAAGGAAAGTACGGCCGCACCGACTGCGAGTCGAAATCGAAGCGGGAGCGGCGGAACTGCTCGTACCAGTAGCCGCGGCCGGTCTGGTCAATCTCCGCCAGTTGCGGCTCGCGCGTACGCGCAAAGCTCAGCACCAGTTCGTACTCGCGGCTGGCGCTTACGCGGCTGGCCGCGTCGAGCTTGGCCAAAAACGCGCGCGCGTTGGCTGCCGAGCCCATCATCTGGTCGGCGGTAGCCAGGTCGGCCCAACTGCGAAAGCCGAGCACACGGGCGATTTTCTGCCGCGTAGCCAGCAGATCAAGCAGGATCTGGCGATTGGCCGGGTAGGCGCGCGTGTTGTAGGCGGCGAACATCCGTTCGCGCAGCGCGGCGCTTGAGGCAAAGGTCATCACCGGCTGCATCTCCGGCGGATCGGTAGTCAGCGTAACGCGCATTTCGCTTTGCGCATTTTTGTGCGCCGGGTGGCGCGCGATAAAGTCCTCCGGCAACCCGGCAAGTTCAACGGGTGTGGCTTCGATGGTCTTGGCGCCCTCTTGAATGTTGCGGCCGAACTCGAGCGAAAGCCGCGTCGCCTTTTCATGCAGCGATTGCAAACGGGCGCGCGTGGCCTCGTCTTTGTCGACGCCGGCCAGCCGGTAACTCAACAGCGTGCGCTCGACGTAGTGCCGGGTAGCCGGGCTTGCATCTTCCAAATCGATTGCCGTGAGCGCTTCGTAAACCTGTCGGTTCAAGCTCAGCGCACTGGCGGCCATGGCGACGCGCTGCGCCTCCAGTTGCGCCTGATCGCGCACCGCCTTGTCGGCGGCCACCGAATTCAGAATTCCCGCCTGCGCCGCGGCCAGACTCAACTGCTCGATGGCGCGGTCGTAGAGCGTCAGCGAATTTTGCGGCGTGCGCGCGCCCGCAACGGCCAGCAGCGCGGCCAAAGCCTGCTCGTGCTCGGCCAGCCGCTCGCTCACCCACGCGGTCAACGCCTTGGCCGATGCGGCCCCGCCCGTTTCCCAACAATGAAGCGCCTGGCTGGAATTTGTTGCCGTCGTCTCTGAACCCATGGCGAAGAACCCTCCAAAGTTCTAGAGTAACAAGGCATTCGCGGCCGAAATGTTACGGTGGCGCGCGACGCAGTGAAACCATCTCTGCACGTTCTCTGTCATTTGCTATAGCATTCCCTTTCAGCTCGCCGTTCGCCTCCGGAAGGAGTCTGTCGTGCCGCGTTGTTTGCTTTCTCTCGCCTGCCTCCTCCTGTTCGCCATTCCGCTCGCCGCGCAGCAGCCGCTTGCCGCAAGACCCATGCCTTCCGCGGGCGAAAGCTCCGCGCCCTCGCCCACCGCCAGCCTCGCGCCCGGCCTGCTCTTCTATCTTTCCGGCGACCGCGGCTTCAACGCCGACTATGCGGCCGGCAATCCCGTTCCCAATTTTGCCTTCGACATAAAATCCCGTCCCGGCGGCGCGAAGGGCGGCTACATCGAATGCGGCGACAGCCAGCAGTATTCCTTTTGGGCGCCGGGCAATATTTACGCCCAGCGCGGCACGCTCTCATTTTTTTGGCGCGCGCGCGAGCCGCTCACTGAAACCGAATTTCCCGTCTTCCGCGTCGGTTATGCCGACCACACCAGTTGGGATCAGGTCTGGTTGCGCATCGACTGGAATGGCCACGGCTTCGACGCCTTCGTCACCGACATCAACCTCGGCCGCACGCGCGTCTCCGTCAAGCTGCCCGAAATTCCCAAACCCGAGCAGTGGATTCATCTAACCCTGGCTTGGGACGAGACTGTCGGTATTCGCTTCTACATCGACGGCAAGCTGGCAGGCGAAAAAGCGCCCACCGGTAGCTTCGACGCCGGCCTCGACCAGTTCGGCCCCCACTCGCGCATCATTGGACCGACGGGCGTTGAAAGCTCTTACAACTTCGACCGCGGCGGCGACATCGACGAGCTGCGCATCTACGATCGGATGCTCTCCGACAACAACATCGCCTCACTCGCCCAAAACGAAACGCCTAAAAATATTCCGGCGATTGCGCGCACGCTCGCCCAAAGCGGCTGGCAAAAGGAGTGGTGGTTTCGTTACGGATGGAACCGCGCAACCGATGCGCCCGCGCCGCTGCCCGGCCCCTACACCACCGTGCGCAAGGTGGAGATTCACGACGCCTACGATCTGAAGCGCTGGTTCTGGCGCGCCAACGACGGCATTCGCGAAACCACCTGGCCGGGGGTCTACAACCGCTCGCGGCTCACCGGCCGCAATGACTACTTCCAACTTCCCGACTGGGATTGCTACTCGCTCTCGGGCAAAACTATCACCTTTTTCATGCCCGACGAGCCGTGGAATCACTTGGAGATTTCCGGCGCGGCCTGGGGCAATCTGTCGCTGCTCGAACACGATCTGGAAACCGCTAAAGATAGCGAACAGACGCTCTTCGAGCGGCCCAAGGGTCAGGAGCGCACCTTCCATGATTTCTCCGCGCCGCTCACCGGCGGCAAGCTGCGTTTTACCAACGTCGAGCAGGAGCAGCCCATCGGCGAATTCTCGGCCTACTACGTTCATCCCGGCCGCGAACCCGACGGTATCGTCAAGCTCGCCTACCGGCTCACGGCCTTCGGCTCGCCGGCCGACAATCCTTCGCTCGATTCGCTGGTGGCCTTCATCGCCGGCCGCTATCCGGCCGACGAGCGCATGATGATGGTCGCCGCACCCTTCGGTTTTCGCGGTCGGCGCGGCGGCCCGCCCATCGTCGTCGAAAGCGAAGGCGGCGCGGAGAAATCCGGCAGCGGCAACCCGGCCGAGGGCGCAGTTTTTTTCGGCGGCGCAGCGCGCACCCGGAATGGTTTTTTCGGCGCGGCCGCGCCAGCTTCGCCGAGCGGCCTGCCTCTCGTTCACTTACTCATTCCCGTCGATTTCCGCGGGCTGCGCTCCAGCATGGGGCGTGGCGCTTCCGCTACCTGGCAAAACATCGACGGCGGCCTGGACGGCATCGCTATCGATCTGCCCGCCCTGCATTTGAAGCCCACGCACGGCCAGTACATTCCGATGAACATTCAGGTGAAAGATCCGCTCTGGCCGAGGNNGACACGCGCGACCGCATTCTGCCCAACGATAAAAGCCTCTACCTGACTATCGCTTCGGCCAGCGCCGAGTTTGGCCCCGCGACGCTCGAGGGCGCCGCAATCCGCCTCATCTTCAAGCCGCGCAAAGAGGCGCTCGCCGAGCACATCGCCGACCGCCTCACGCAGGTCAAAGACAACTACGCCAACATGGTTGAAGAGTCGGTCAATTCAGAAAAGCTGAACGCCTACAACCGCTTTTATGCCGACATCACCGACCTGCTGCGCGTCGATCCCGACAACGACCTTGGCCGCAAGTATTGGTATGACGCCAATCGCGATCAGGCGCGGCCGCCCTACATGCAGCCCGCTATTCCCACGGGCATTCCCGCCTGGGCCTATCTTCAGGTAAAAGATCTTGACTACTTCAAGTGGTTCGTCAACTGGTACATCGACAATCGCCAGATCTCGAATGGCGAATTCGGCGGCGGACTGTCGGACGACAGCGACCTCACCGATCTTTTCCCTTCGGTCGCCTTCATGGGCGCGCCGCAAAAAAAAATCGCTGGCTCCGTCTCTAAGGAACTGGAAGCGATGTACGCGCAGGGCATGTTCACCAACGGCCTGGCCACTATCCAGACCGACGAATTGCATAGTTTCGAAGACGGCATTAACGTTCTTGGCCAGATGATGCTGCTTGATTACGGCAGCCCCAAACAGATCGAGCGCGCCATGGAAACCTCGCGCCGGCTCGAGTGGCTGACAGGGGTCAACGCCGCCGGTCATCGCCACATTCGATCTTCTTACTACAACGGCGCCAAGATGGCCGAGGACGGCGTCTGGGGCTGGTCAAAGCCGAGCGGCTATTACGTCTTCCAACCCGCGCTTTCGCTGGTTTTCTATAACGGCACGCCGGAGACGCGCAAGATGCTCACCGAAGTCGCCGACGGCCTGCTCGCCCATCGCAAACCGGGCCCCGGCGGCCGCTACTCGATCAATGCCACCATCAACTTTAAAACCGACGAGGAGGCGGCACCGGGCGCCAGTTTTGGCGGCGGCGGCTTCAGCGGCGGCGCTCCCTGGTTCATCTTCTGGGCCGCTTATAGTTGGACCGGCGACAAAAAATATCTCGATCCGCTACTCGACAACGGCGCCAGCCTTTTGCAGCAGGTCAATGCCGACACCCTCGCCATTCCCGGTTCGCGCAACGCGCTGGGCCGGCAGGCGGCGGGCGGCTACCTCGGCTGGCAGTTGACCGGCGACACGCAGTACCTCGAACAAAGCTACCGCGAACAGCTACAGGCCGAGTCGGAACGCGCCTACATCAATACCGAGGGCAGTCTCTGGATTGACCGCGTGGCCGACGGCGGCGGCTTCAACACCGCCGAGCTGCAACGCGCGCGGCTGGGCGGCATTGCTCTGGTTCGCGACCGCATCTATCCCGGCAACCTCGTCAGTTGGCAATTCGACGCGCCGGCTACCGACGAGAGCCTGGCCATTCTCTTTTCCGAAGCCACGCCCAGCCACTTCAAGCTCATCGCCTACAACCTCGATCCGCATCCCGTCACCGCGCGGATGACCGGCTGGCTGATCGATCCCGGTAAATGGCAAATCGCGCAGAGCGTGCAAGAGGGCCCGGCGCGCGAGGCGAGCACGCGCACCGTCGGGTTTGAGCGCGGCAAATCGCTCGAGCTCGTCTTTCCGCCGCGCGTCACCACCGTCATGGAATTCACGCTGGTTGAAAAAGGTCTTCCCTACTGGTCGCGTCCCGACCTCGGCATCGATCCCGAAGACGTGAAGGTCGAGGGCGGCCGCATGAAGGTCACCGTGCACAGTCTGGGCGCAGTCGACGCGCCGGTCTCGACCGCAATTTTGCGCGACAAAAATGGAAAGACAATCTCGAGCGCCACCGTTCCCGCGCTCAAAGCGCCGCTCGATCTGTTACCCAAAACCGCCACTGTCTCGCTTGCGCTTCCGCCGCGCGCCGACTGGAAAGGCGGCAGTCTCACGATCGAAACCAGCAACGATCTGCCGGAGATTACGCTCAAGAACAATCGCGTGGAGTTCTGATCGTTTGTAATCCAGAACGTCATAAACGAAATTAGAGATTGCCTTATTTGTTCAACAAAAGGCCATTGTTCTTACGATCAATACAATCATTTGATTGTATTGATCGTAAGAACTGCTGTTCTGCTAAAGGTCGCGAACCAGGGCCTTTCACGCTTGCGAAATTCGCGTAGGATACGACTTTTTAGATTGATAAGCGCTGCGACCCACTCGTCCTGATCTTCTGCGCTATTGTGGGCCGTGGCAAGTATTGCCACTTCGGATTTTCTTATCTCTTCTCGATGAAGATTCCTCATCTCGTGATCACGAGTCACGAGCAGCCATCCGTTTTTATGGCAGAAGCGAATAATCTCTGGATCGAGAACATTCCGCCGCGGTTGTTCATCTGCATCTCGGAACCACTCTGGAAATCGCTGTACGGTAAATCCTGCAGTCCTGAGACGCACAGCTACGGATTCGGCTGAGAAGCCTTCATCTAGAAATAGAACGCATTCTTCACGCCGCTTTTTGACGTAATCCAAAGTGAATTATCGCCTTCTCAACAGTATCTACATCAAGAGAGAAGTCGTTAGCAATATCGCTAGCACTCATCCCTTTACGCTTGAGGCCCACGATTGTTTTCACTGGAATTCTTGTCCCAAAAACTACAAGTCGCCCGGACATAATGTTCGGGTTGATGGACACAGGGCGGCTCTGATGATCTTCAGCGGCAAAACGCCACGGAAAAATAAACTCGCCCTCGTCTATTCTCTCCGCAAACATATCAACCACTTCCGCGACGAATTGCTGGCCCGGTTTCTTGCCGAGAGAAGTAACCGTACGCGGCCTTTCGCCACGGGCTGGCTGATCATAGACCAAATCGCTCAGGCATTTCTGTATAGCATCAGCCCGTTGCAGCGGATGCTGTGACTTGAACATACACCGAGCATTATGCATAGAACGACGAAGGAATTGCAGAGAATAGTGGTATTTTTCTCTCAGAAGAAACACTCTGTATGCTTCTTCCAAATCCTGGTAGGAAAGCAAATGCACCAACCCAACATTTCCGCTGGCTTTTAAAATTGGTTCATCGCCTTTGTACCACGAAAAAAGAGTCCTCTGATTGACAGCAAGGAAAACCGCAGCCTCTGGAATCGTATAAGTGGGCAAAGTACGGATGTCTTGTCCCTTAGCGCG
>PMHC01000250.1 GCA_003156495.1 Acidobacteriaceae bacterium | reverse complement strand
CCGTCGTCGGCACCGGCGAGCTGGAAGCGATTCTTGAGGCCGCCGGCCTAAAAGCCGCGCCGCAAAAGCCCTCGCCCTTCGCAATTCTCTCCAGCGGGCAATCTTCCACCAAAACGCCCGCACGACAAAACCAGAACGGCCCGAAGGGCAGCCATGGCGGACAGGAAGCGCAGGCCGGCACGCACAAAGGTCGCCCGGAAGGCGAGGCGCGCGCCCGTCGCGGCCGCTTCAGTCGCAAGGATTGGCAGGGCGCTACTGCCGCTCTACCCACCTACCTCTACAACGAAACCACGCCGCGCATCCTCACCACTCCGCGCGCCTCGGCCTACATCANNGGCTGCGACCACCCCTGCAGCTTCTGCGTCATTCCCAACCTGCGCGGACGCTTTCGCTCGCGGCCTCTGGCCTCGGTCGTCGCCGAAGCCGAGCGCCTGGTCGCCCAGGGCGTGCGAGAAATCACGCTCATCGGCCAAGACACCACCTGCTACGGCGAAGACTTGGGGCTCAAAGACGGCCTGGCGCAATTGCTCGAAACCCTGGCCGGCATCGAAGAGCTGCGCTGGCTGCGCTTCCTCTACGCCTACCCGAATCGCATCACCACCAAGCTGCTTGAAACCATCGCCCGCCACGAAAAAATCTGCAAATATCTCGACCTGCCGCTGCAGCACGCCTCGGCCGATGTGCTCAAGCGCATGAAGCGCGGCGGCAGCGGCGAAATCTTCTTGAAGACCCTCGCCAAAGCGCGCAAAATCGTTCCTGGAATCGTGCTGCGCACCAGCTTCATCGTCGGCTTCCCCGGCGAATCGCTCCGCGACTTCGAGCTTTTGGAAGATTTCGTCCGTAAGGCTAAATTCGACTGGCTGGGCGTCTTCGGCTACTCGCGTGAAGAAGGCTCGGAGGCCTACGCGCTCGACCGGCAACTGCCTAAGCGCACCATCGAGTCGCGGCACAAGCGGCTGATGAAGCTGCAACAGACAATCTCGCGCCGTGCCAAGCAGCAATGGGTCGGCCGCGAGCTGACGCTTTTGGCCGAAGGTCCCAGCGAAGAAACGCCCCTGCTTTGGGAGGGCCGCAGCCGATTCCATGCGCCGGAGATCGACGGCAAGGTCTACATCAACGACTTCGGCCCGCTCGATGCGCTAGAAATTGGCCGCTTCTATCGCGCCGTAATCACCGAAGCCCACGACTACGACCTAGTGGCGCAAGTGGTAGCGGCGGAATAGACAGTCGGCGGTAACGCGGGCGCAAGCGACATTCGCCTCGCAACCGCGCGATGAAGAACGTTGCCGGCGCGGTAGTATAAGTTTTGGTTGCGGTGTTATCGCGAGGGAGCAATGGCTGTCAGAAAAAAATCCGCAAAGGTATTGCGCTGCCCTACATGTGGAGGGCTGGTACTCATAGGAAGCGAAGACTTCCCTTTTTGCAGCGACCGCTGCCGCAAAATCGATCTGGGCAAATGGGCGATGGGCGTCTACAAAATCAGCTCGCCGGTCGTCGATCCCGAGCTGCTCGAGGATCTGGGCGGCGCGGGAACCAGCCGCGGCAAAGACTCCGACGATTACTAAAGCGACGAAAGATGCGGGGCTTTGCCCCCTGCGGAAGAGCTTGCACTCGCACAAAAATCCCAAGGGTCAAAAAAGCATGAGCGAAAAAAACGCGCAAAACGATCCGAATAACGACCACACGCCCTCCGCGCAAAAAACCGCCTGGGCCTGGGTGGTGGCCACCTTCTTCGGCTCGGGCTGCCTAAAACCCGGACCGGGAACCTGGGGCTCGGCGGCGGCGCTCGTGCTCTGGGCCGCAGCTGCCTGGGGACTGCATCTTTCGGCTACCGCTCTGGCTCTGGCGCTGGCGATTGGAATCGCCTTCACGCTCCTGTGCGGCATTCCCGCCGCGACCATCGTCGAGCGCGAAAGCGGACGCATCGACCCCGGCTTCGTGGTGGTCGACGAGGCTGCCGGACAATGGATCGCGCTGCTCTGGGCGCCGGCCGATTGGCGGCACGGTCTGCTGGCCTTCGTACTCTTCCGCCTCTTCGACATCACCAAGCCCTTTCCGGTGCGGCGCTTCGAGCGGCTGCCCGGCGGCTGGGGCATCGTCTTCGACGACGTGGCCGCGGGACTGTATGCTTTAGGTATTGCCTCTTTGGCGCGCATCTGGTTCTAAACCGACATGACCGTCAACTCCCCGCAATCCGAGCTGAATAATCCGCCGCTGCCGCGTGTCGATGCCGTAACGCCGACCGACGCCCTGCCCCTGGGTGAAGTCGAGCTGACCGGAGTCGGCCTCGGACCGCTGGAAACCGGCCTGCCTGAAGTTGTCGTCGACGGCCAGTCGGCGCACCTGTTGATGTGCCGGCCGACGCGGCTGACCTTCCAGCTTCCGGCGCAAACCTCGGCGGGATTGATCGAAGTGCGAACGGCCGCCGGCGCGTCGAATGCGGCGGTGCTGAACGTGGCGCGACAACTGGCCGATGGGTTGCACCCGGTAACAAGCCCGGCGGTGAGCCGCGCGGGCATGATCTACGCCACCATCTCCGGCCAGCGCGGCAAGCCAACCCCGATTTCGATCGTGCGCGTGAGCCCTGATGGACAGGCGACCCCCTTCGTGACCGGAATCTTGAATGCGACCGGGCTGGCCTTCTCGCCCGAGGGCGATCTGTATGCGACCTCGCGAGCCGAGGGCACGGTTTACCGCATCGATGCCGAAGGCAAGTTTGAAAAATACGCAGAAGGAATGGGCGTGGCGACCGGCGCGGCCTTCGACGCCGAGGGCAACCTCTTTGTCGGCGACCGCAGCGGAACGATCTTCAAAATCAATCCTCAGCGGCAGATCTTCGTGCACTCCACGCTGGAGCCGAGCGTAGCGGCCTATCACCTGGCGGTAAACGCCGAGGGTACGCTTTTCGTAACCGCGCCTACGCTCTCGTCGAACGAAGCCATCTGGGCAATCGAGCCCAACGGCGACAAACGCGTTTGGTTTAGCGGATTGGGCCGGCCGCAGGGCCTGACGGTCTCCAGCGAAGGCGACATCTATCTGGCGGCGTGCCTACATGGGCGGCGTGGCTTGGTGCGTGTTACGCCTCAAGGCAAGGCCGCGCTCGTGCTGGCCGCGAACGATCTGGTCGGTATCGCCTTTTCGCCTGAAGGCACCGCCATCCTGGCTACCCACGACGCCGTCTACGAAGTGGACCTGGGCATAAAGGGATGAAGAACAACTTTTAGCTCTTAGCCTTTAGCAAATAGGATTAAGTGCAAACGATAACCGATGACTGGGTAAAACAAATACATTTTGGCACTCTCCGGAAGGTGGGATGCAATTCCCCAGTCCTCCCATTACCCATTGAAATATGAGATTAGACTGGCTCTTGAGCAACAAGCTGAGAGCTGAAAGCTAGAAGCTAGGAGCTGCTTTTATGAAATCCGAGATTATCGCGATTGGCTCCGAGATGCTGACGCCCTTCCGTCAAGATACGAACTCGCTTGCCGTGACGGAAAAGCTGAACGGGCTGGGCATCACTGTGGCCTTCAAAACAATCGTGGGCGACCGGCGCAAAGATCTGGTGAATGCGATCCGCACGGCGCTGGGGCGAGTGGATGTGCTCATCATCACCGGCGGCCTGGGCCCCACCGAAGACGATTTAACGCGCGAAGCCGTGGCCGAGACGCTCAACCTGACGCTGCGGCGCGACGCCACGCTGGTGGCCGCGCTGCATGTGCGAGTGGCCTCATGGCGAATGCCCATGCCGCCGAACAATCAAAAACAAGCCGACCTGCTGGAGGGCGCAACCGTGCTACCCAATGCACACGGCAGCGCGCCGGGCCAGTGGCTGGACACGATCTACGAGGGCTACCGCAAGCTGATCGTTCTGCTGCCCGGACCTCCGCGCGAATGCATACCGATGTTCGACGACGAATGCTTGCCGCGTCTGCGAGAGGTTGCACCGCCGCGTGCGATCGCGGTGCGCACGCTGAAGGCGGCGATGATTCCCGAGTCGCAGGCCGACAGTCTGCTGGCGCCGATCTACACCACCTACACCGACGTGGAGACGACGATTCTGGCGCACACCGGCGACATTCAGCTCACCTTGCAATGCGCCAAGCCCACCGCCGAGGCGGCGCAGGCGCGCGTCGACGAGCTGGCCAGCAAAATTGAAGAAACACTCGGCGACTACCTCTACTCCTCGCAAGACGAATCGCTCGAACAGATCGTGCTCTACTACCTCGGGCTGAAGCAGGCAACGCTGGCCGTAGCCGAAAGCTGCACAGGCGGCATGATCTCCGAGCGGCTCACCTCGGTGCCTGGAGCCTCGCGCTCATTTTTAGGTGGAGCGATCGTCTACTCGAACGAGCTGAAGAACTCGCTGGCCGGCGTGCCTGCGGAGACGCTCACGCTCTACGGCGCGGTCTCGCCCGAAGTCGCCAAAGCGCTGGCCGAAGGCATTCGCCGTCGCACCGGAGCGGCGCTAGGGTTGGGCGTAACCGGCATCGCGGGACCGACAGGCGGCACGGAATCGAAACCCGTCGGCTTGGTACACTTCGCCATCTGCGACGCGCAAGGCACCGAAGCCGTCGAGCGCACCTTGCACGGCGACCGTCAGTGTATCCGCGAGTGGGCCTCGCAGCAGGCTCTCGACATGGTGCGCCGGAGGCTCATGTAGGCGGCATCCCATCTTTTGATATACGCATCGGAACTCGATGCCGGAAATTGCCGTATTCGCATTAGACTAAGATCGCAAAGACGCAGGAGGTTTCATGCCCGTTGTCGAACTCGCAGCCGTAACCAAGGCTTATGAAAGCAAGGTCGCGGTACGCGAGCTGAGCCTGAAGATCGAAGCCGGACAGATGTTCGGTCTGTTAGGCCCCAATGGCGCTGGCAAAACCAGTTCTATCCGCATGATGCTGGGCATCACCATGCCTGACTCCGGAAAAGTAGCGCTCTTCGACAAGCCCTTCGCGCGCAAGAGCCTCGATCACGTCGGCTACCTTCCCGAAGAGCGCGGCCTCTACAAAAAGATGAAAGTGATCGACCAGCTCGTTTTCTTCGGCGAATTGCACGGCATGAAAGCGCAGCAAGCGCGGCAGCGCGCAACGGCCTGGGCCGAGCGGCTTGAGATCGCCAATGCTCTGGAACTGAAAACGCAGGAACTCTCCAAGGGCATGCAGCAAAAAATTCAGTTCATCAGCGCGATTCTGCACGATCCGGGGCTGATCGTGATGGACGAGCCCTTCAGCGGCCTCGATCCGGTGAATGCATCGCTGCTGGAACAAACGCTGATCGAATTAAAAAACAAGGGCCGCGCGATCTTGTTTTCGACCCACCGCATGGATCAGGTAGAGAAACTCTGCGACGAGATTTGCCTCATCAACAACGGCGAGGCGGTGCTCAGCGGCAAGGTGCGCGAAATCAAAAGCCGCTATGAGCGCAATCGCGTCATCGTCGAGTTCGAAGGCTGCGCCGATTTCCTCAAGAGCGACGAGATCGCCGAGGCCAACAACTACGCCGATCACGCCGAAATCAAGCTCAAACCGCACGGCGATGCGCAAAAATTGCTGCATGAAGCCTCGGCCATGGCGACTATCTACCGCTACGAAGTGGTCGAGCCATCGCTTGAAGAAATCTTCATCCAGACCGTGGGAGGACGCGCCAATGCGTAATATTCTGCTGATCGCCAAACGCGAATATCTTGAGCAGGTTCGCGGCCGCGCCTTCCGCTTTTCCACGGTGCTGGTGCCGCTGTTGATCGTGGTGCTGATGGGTGGTAATTTTCTGATGGCCCGCCACGCGGATTCGGGAAAGCACATCGCCATTATGGCCACCAATCCCTGCTTGGCCGGAGCCATTCGCGACCAGTTGCTGGCCGATAAAGAAAACAGCCTGAGCATCGATGTACCCGGGCCGGCCTCTCAGGAACTGCGTGCCGCGCTGCTCGATCAGGTGCGCAACAATTCCCTCGACGGACTGCTGACCATCGATTCCAACAATGCAAGTTCGCCTCGGATGACCTACACCTCGCTATCGAGCGGCGACATGGATATTGCCGACCAGCTCCGGAACGCCGCGCGGACGGCGATAGCCAGACAACAACTGCTGGCCGACGGCATCAACCAGGCGGAAATCGACCGGCTCTACAAAACAATCTCCATCGACACGCAACGCATCGACAAGCAGGGCAATGTCGCCAAAGGCTCCGGCCTCACGACGATGATCAAGATCTACATCATGCTCTTGCTGATCCTCATGCCCATTCTTCTGCACGGCATGGATATGGCCCGCGCCATCATCGAAGAAAAAAGCTCGCGCATCTTCGAAGTGATGCTGTCCGTCAGCAGTCCGGAAGAAACTCTCGCCGGCAAATTGCTTGGAACCGGCGCGGTGGGTCTCACGCAAATCGTCATTTGGATCGCCGCGATTGTGCTGGCCAGCAGTTCAGCCGCCGTGGCGGCCATGATGGGCGGCAATTTCGACTTCCACATCTCGATTGCCGAAATTGTTTTCTTCGTCATTTACTTTGTCCTCGGTTTCCTCTTCTATAGCGCGATCTTCTCTGGCCTCGGCGCCACCTGCGAAACCGCGCAGGATCTGCAGATGTACGCCTCGCTGATTGTCCTTCCCGCCTGGCTAGCGACGTTTGCCGTTATGAACGTCGTTACTCATCCCGGCTCGCCGTGGAATGTGGTGGCGACGCTTTGTCCCATCACCTCGCCCTTCGTTGTGGTCCCTCGCCTGGGTTTGGAAGCCGTACCCATTTGGCAGTTGACCTCATCCTTGCTTCTGTTGATCCTCAGCCTCTGGGCTGCGCTATGGTTCTCCTCGCGCCTTTACCGCGTGGGAATATTAATGTATGGCAAGCGCGCCACGCTGCCTGAGCTGCTGCGCTGGCTGCGCTCAAGCTAAAATTGACTCTAGTGAGCAACCACAGATTTAGTTGGAGCCAGCGGCTGGTGCTGGCCGTCGTTCCGCGCATCGTTTGGGCGCTGTTTTCGCTCGTCGGCCACACCTGGCGCTTTGAGGTCATCGCCGAAGAAGGCGTCGAGCCTTGTCTCGAAGGCCAACAGTCGGGCAACTACATCTGCTGCTTCTGGCACCAGTGCGTGCTGCCCTGCATGATCTACTTCCGCCATTCGCACGCCATCATTTTGATCAGCCAGAGCTTCGACGGCGAATTGATTACGCGCATTCTCAACCTTCTCGGCTTCGGCGCGGTACGCGGCTCCAGTTCGCGCGGCGGACGCGAAGGTCTGCTCGGTTTAAAGCACACGCTCGACCGTGGCGGCACGGCGATCTTTACCGCCGACGGTCCGCTCGGCCCCGTCTATCGCACCAAAAATGGCCCGGTAAAATTGGCGCAGCTCTCGGGCAAGCCGCTCGGCGCATTTCATCTGGAGCCGGCGCATGCTATTCGGCTTAACTCCTGGGATCACTTTCTGATTCCGATGCCCTTCACGCGGATCGTGGTCAGTTGGGCGCAGTGGACGCAGGTACCGGAAAATCTATCCGCCGAAGAATTCACGCAAAAGCGCGAGGAGTTGAACGCCGCCATCGAGCGCGCGCGGGTTCGTGCCTACGCTCACCTGGGAAAGGCGATGGAATGAGCCAACTGCGTGTAGAAGATTTCAACTACGATCTGCCGCCGGAGCTGATCGCGCAGCAGCCGCCCGCCGTGCGCGGCGCCAGCCGCATGTTGGCGATGGACCGCGCGACCGGCGCGCTTGAAGACACAGCCTTCGTCAATCTGCCGGAGCTGCTGCGCGCGGGCGACCTTGTGGTGCTCAACGACAGCCGCGTCATTCCAGCGCGCCTCTTTGCGCATCGCACGCTGCAACGCGATCGCGAAAAGCCCACCGGCCGCATCGAGGTCATGCTCACCGAGCCGGCCGGCGAAAACCGTTGGCATGCGCTCGTCCGTCCCGGGCGCAAAATCGCCATCGGCGAGCGACTGGTCTTTCCTGCCGCCGACGGCACAATCGCGCTTGAAGCCGAAGTTCTGGAGCGCGGTCTTTACGGCGACCGGCTGATCGAGTTCGCGCCAGTCGAAGATTTCTATGCGGCTCTCGAAAGCATCGGTCACATTCCGCTGCCGCCCTACATTCATCGCAACGACGCCGACACCGATTGCGAACGCTATCAGACCGTCTATGCGCGCGAGCGTGGTTCGGTCGCCGCGCCCACCGCCGGGCTGCACTTCACGCCGGAAACGCTGGCTTCGCTCACCGCAAAGGGCGTTGAAACGGCGCGCGTCACACTGCACGTCGGCCTCGGCACCTTTGCGCCGCTGCGCGTCGAGCGCGTCGATGAGGTCAAGCTACACCGCGAGCGATACACAATCGGCGCTGCAACAGCCGAAGCCTTGAATCGCGCCGTTGCCGAAAAACGCCGCATCGTCGCCGTCGGCACCACCGTGGTGCGCACGCTCGAAGCCGCCGCGCTCGCCGCCAACGGCGCTCCCATCCAGCCGCACTCCGGTTCGACGGAGCTATTCATTTCGCCGGGCTTCAACTTCCGCTTAGTGCAAGCCCTCGTCACCAACTTCCACCTGCCGCAATCGAGCCTCCTGATGCTGGTCAGCGCCTTTGCCGGCCGCGAGCATGTGCTGGCCGCCTACAATCATGCCGTCCAAAACAAATACCGCTTCTTCAGCTACGGCGACTGCATGTTCATCAGCTAACAAGTTGTCAGGAATCGTACGCGCGCGCAACTGGCCAATTCCCCGCTCCGGCGAACGCTTCCTGTTAGACTCACAAGCGTGAGTGAGCAATCCAAGCCGCCGGTTTTCCTGCTGGACACAATGTCTTTCATCTTTCGCGCCTACCACGCGATGCAGCACTCGCGCCCGATGTCGACGCGCGCGGGGCTGCCCACGGCGGCTATTTACGTCTTCGTCAACATGATCCGCAAGCTGCGCCAGGACTTCGCGCCTGAATATTTCGCGGCGGTCTTCGACGTGGGCGGCGAGCTGATCCGCGACGGACAGGCGCAAAAAATCGGCACGCTGCGCAAGTGGAACGGCAAAACGCAGAGCTTCGACGAGGTCGACTATGCCGGCTACAAAGCCAATCGCGCGGAAACGCCCGAAGATCTGAAGCGGCAGATTCCCTACATCCGCCGCGTGCTTGAAGCGCTGCGCATTCCCATTCTCGAGGCCCAGGGCTTCGAGGCCGACGACGTAATCGGTACGCTGGCCCGCGAGGCCGCCGAACACGAGCACGAGGTCTTCATCGTCAGCGGCGACAAAGACATGATGCAGTTGGTCACGCCGCGAGTAAAAATTCTTAATCCGCAAAAAGATAATCTGATCCTTGACCCGGCCAAGGTGACCGAAACGCTGGGCGTTCCGCCGGAAAAAGTCATCGACGTAATGGCGTTGCGCGGCGACACGGCCGATAACATTCCCGGCGCGCCGGGCATCGGCGACAAAGGCAGCGTTGAGCTCATCAAAGAATTCGGCTCGGTGGAAGCAGTGATCGAGCACGCCGCCGAAGTTAAGCGCAAAAGCTATCGCGAATCTCTCCAGCAAAATCGCGAGGCGGTGCTGCTCTCGAAAGAATTGGTCACCATCGATTGCCATGTACCGGTCGCGCTCGATCTCGACGCGATGGAAACGCAGTCACCCGACGCCGAAGCCTGCCGCGTGCTATTCACCGAGCTTGAATTCACCTCGATGCTTCGCGAGCTGATTCCCGCCGAAAGTGCGCCTCCGGCTGAATTAATCGACGAACCCACGCCGGAACAGATTGCGGAATTTTTCGCCGAGGCGCGCAAACAGGGCTTCGCCTTCGCGCTCGATGCCGAAGCGCCGCCCACTGCGGATGAATCGGAGAGCGAAGAACCGGCCATGCTCTCGCTCCTAGATGTGGCCGAAGCCGCCGAAAAAAAAGCGCAATTCACCGTCGGTCTTTGCGCCGATCCCAAGCGCGCGTTACGGCTGCCGCTGACCGCCGAGCTAAAAGCGCTGCTTGAAGACGCCGCCGTTGCCAAATGCACGCACGACGGCAAGCTGGCGCTGCACACGCTCGACGCCATGGGCATAAAACTCTCAGGCGCACTCGACGACACCATGTTGCTTTCCTATGCGTTGAACCCAACGCACACCACGCAAACGCTGGCCGACGTAGCCGCACGCAGCGGGCAACCCGCGCCGCAATCGCTCACTTCGGCCGCGGCCGCAATCCACGAGCTCACGCCCGCGCTGCGCAAAGAAGTCGACAACAATGGCCTCACGCGCGTCTATGTGGAGATTGACCGGCCGCTAACGCCGGTGCTCTTCCGCATGGAGCGTGACGGCGTGCGCATCGACACGCATGTGCTTGATGGCCTTTCTCAGCGACTCGGCGCTGAAAGCGCCCGCGTGCAGGCGCAAATTTTCGAGTTGTCAGGAAGACCATTTAACATCAACTCGCCCAAGCAGCTCGCCATCGTGCTCTATAGCGATCTGAAATTGCCCGCGCCGCAGAGCCGTGGCAAAAATAAAGCGCTTTCGACGGCGCAAGATGTGCTTGAGTATCTCGCCGAACAACACGAGCTTCCGCGAATGGTGCTCGAATACCGGCATTTGACCAAGCTCAAATCGAATTACGTCGATGCGCTGCCGCTTTTGGCCGACGCCGATTCGCGCGTACACACAACCTTTCAAGCGGCGGGAACGGCGACCGGCCGCCTCTCGTCGGTCAATCCCAACTTGCAGAACATTCCCGTACGCACAGAGTTGGGTCGCGAAATTCGCGCGGCTTTTACGGCCGCCGAGGGAACGCAGTTGCTCTCTGCCGACTACTCGCAGATCGAACTGCGGCTGCTGGCGCACTTCTCGGGCGATCCGCTGCTCAAGCGCGCCTACGAAGAAGAAATCGACATTCACGCCATGACCGCCAGCGAAGTCTTCGGCGTTCCGCTCGAAAACATGGACAAGGAAACGCGCCGGCGAGCCAAGGCGGTGAACTTCGGCATCGTCTACGGCATCTCTCCCTTCGGGCTGGCGGCGCAATTGGGCATTCCGCAAGCCGAAGCCAAGGCCTACATCGATCGCTACTTCGCGCGCTACCAGGGCGTGCGCGAGTTCATCGAGAAAACGCTCGAGCAGGCGCGCAAAGACGGCTTTGTGCGTACGCTCTTCGGACGCGTGCGGCCGATTCCCGATCTGGAAAGCCGCAACGCGAACCAGCGCGGATTTGCCGAGCGCACGGCCGTCAACACGCCGCTGCAAGGCACGGCGGCCGATCTGATCAAGCTGGCGATGATCGCGCTCGACCGCAAGCTCGCCGAACGCGAGCTGAAAACGCGCATGGTCCTGCAGGTGCACGACGAGTTGCTCTTTGAAACCCCCATCAAGGAAACCGAAGAAGTGGCGGCGCTGGTGAAGGCGGAGATGGAGGGCGTCGTCAAGCTGAGCGTGCCGCTGGTAGTCGATCTGGGCATAGGCGCAAACTGGCGGGACTTGAAAAAACAATAGCTCCAACCTTCGTCCCAAAATATGCCGAGACGCGTTGTATACTTATGCATAGCGGCGTATATTTATACATGCGCGGTTCCGTAATAGGGACCGTGCATTTTTCATTCGCGGAAACGGCGGCGGAAGATGAACGTTCAGCGGCTCAATGCAATCCGGGAGGTACTGGCCAGTACGGCGGTGGCCAGCCAGGACGAACTGCGCCGCAAGCTGCGACGACGAGGAATTGACGTTACGCAAGCCACGCTCTCGCGAGACATTCACGAGTTGCAATTAATGAAAGGACCGCGAGGATACTCGCTGCCCGATGGAATGAAAGCCATGCCGGCGGCGGAAGCGGCGGAAATCGACGATCAACCGCCGTCGCTAGCCGAAATGATCGACAGCCTGGGATTGCGCGCGCGACAGGCGATAAATCAGGTGGTCGTCAACACGGTCATGGGCGGAGCGCAGCCGATCGCGGCGGCGCTCGACCGCTCGGGATGGCCAGAGATCATCGGTACAATCGCCGGCGACGATACGGTGCTGGTAATCTGCCCCGATCAACGATTGGCGGGCGAAGTACAAACTCGATTGAGGAAGATGCTGGAAGCATGAAGACGACAGTACAAACCGCGGTTGTAGGAGTGACGGGTTACGCCGGCGCGGAATTGGCGCGGCTTTTGCTGCATCATCCGCGTTTGCAGGGCAAGCCGCCGATTTTTGTCGGCCGCGTCGACGAAAAAGATCAGGCACGCGGCGGTCTGCCGCTCACCGAAATTCATCCGCAACTGGCCGGCGGCGAAATCGTGACCGCGCTCAAGCAGGAGCCGTTTTCCTGGGATCTGCTCGCCGCGCGCGGAGCCGAAGTTCTGTTTCTGGCTACGCCGCACGCACAGTCGCGCGAGTGGGTTCCCGAAGCGCTCAAGCGCGGGCTCAGCGTCGTCGACTTGAGCGGAGCGTGGCGGATGACAGAAGCCGCCAATCGCGCCGTTTATGCATTCAAAGACGAAGGCTCCGAGTTGGCCGCGGCCACGCAAAAACAATCCGTCTACGGCATGCCGGAACTGCATCGCAAACAAATCGCCGGAGCGCGGCTCGTCGCCAATCCCGGCTGCTACGCTACCTCGGTGATTCTGCCGCTGCGCCCGTTGGTCGCTGCTGGACTCGTCGATCTTGAAGCCGGCATCGTGGCTGACTCAAAGAGTGGCGTAAGCGGCTCAGGCAAAACCCCCACGGCGAAAACGCACTTCATGTACGCGGCAGACAGCCTTTCCGCTTACGGCGTTTTTACGCATCGGCATACCGGCGAGTTGCTAGAGCAAATCGGTTTGACTGCCGATGAAATTATTTTTACGCCGCATCTGCTGCCGATTCCGCGCGGCATTTTGTCGACGATTTACGTGCGCTTTAAAAAGCCGCAAACGCGAGAGAGCGTGGCAAAAGTTTATCGCGAGTTTTTCGCCGGCAGCCCCATGGTGCGGTTCTATGAAAAGTCGCTACCACAAATTCAGTACGTGGCGCGCACCAACTACGCCGACATCGGCTTCCAACTCGACGCCGGCGGCAAGCGGGCCGTGATCGTCAGTTGCCTCGACAATCTGCTGAAGGGCGCAGCCGGCCAGGCGGTGCAGAACTTGAATGTGATGCTTGGCTGGAACGAAGCGGAGGGGCTCGAATGAAGTACGTAGTAAAGCTGGGCGGCGCGGGCCTGCAAAATCCGCAACTGCTGGCGGGGTGCACGCGAGCCATCGCCGAGTTGGTGCGTGACGGCAATCAGGTAGCAGTAGTGCATGGCGGCGGCAAGCAGTTGACGCAGACCCTGAAGGCGCTCCACAAGCAGAGCGAGTTCATCAACGGCCTGCGCGTAACCGATGCCGAAACCCGCGACGTGGCGCTGATGGTTTTTGCCGGGCAAGTGAACAAAAGTCTGGTGGCGGCGCTGGGCGCGCTGGGCCAGGCGGCGATGGGAATGTGCGGCGGCGACGGCTTGATCTTTCGCGCGCGCAAAAAAGTTACGTCGCCTGATCTTGGCTACGTGGGCGAAATTGCTGCCAGCGATCCGCGATGGCTTGAGGCCATTTGGCAGTTGAACGGTGTGCCGGTGCTCTGCTCGATGGCGCTGGGCTTCGATGGCGAGTACTACAACATCANNCCGGCGGCATGTTGCCCAAACTGGGCGCTTGCCGTGAAGCTTTATTGAATGGCGTCAAGCGGGTGCGCATTCTGCCCGCCGAAGCCGCCGCCGTGCTGCCCGATTTGTGCAGCGCGCGCGTAGCCCATGGAACCGAAGTGATGGTGGCCTGAG
>PMHC01000121.1 GCA_003156495.1 Acidobacteriaceae bacterium | reverse complement strand
TTGAGATGCTTGACGAACTCCGCGATGCCGCCGGCGTACTTGAACTCAGTCCGTCGCGCGTCGCCGGTCTTGGCATCGGCCGTGCGCTCGTCGGTGAGCGTAATCGCCAGTCCCTTGTTCAGGAATGCCATTTCGCGCAACCGCTGAGCCAGCGTGTCGTAGTTGTACTCGGTGGCCGGAAAGATGCTTTTGTCGGGCAAAAAATGGATTTTGGTGCCGCGGCGCTTGGCGGTGCCGGCCTGGCGCAGCTCACTGGTGGGAATGCCGCAACTGTAGTCCATTTCCCAAGTGTGGCCGTCGCGCCAGATTTCGACGCTAAACTCTTCACTGAGCGCGTTGACGCAACTGACGCCCACGCCGTGCAGGCCGCCGGAAACTTTGTAGGTTGAAGTATCGAACTTGCCGCCGGCGTGGAGCTTGGTCAGCACCACCTGTACGGCGGGCATCTTTTTGCCGTTCGACAGCTCCATCATGTCAACGGGAATGCCGCGGCCGTCATCGACCACGGTGATCGAGTTGTCGACGTGAATGGTGACGTCGATCTTTTTGCAGTAGCCGGCCAGCGCTTCGTCCACCGAGTTGTCCACCACTTCGTAAACCAGGTGGTGCAAACCCATCTCGCCAGTCGAGCCGATATACATGGCCGGACGCAGCCGTACTGCCTCCAAACCTTCTAAAACCTTAATGCTGTCGCCTGTGTAGCTGCCGTCGCTGCTCGTGGAGTTGCCGTTCAATTCCTCAGTCGCCATAATATTCCGTTCACTCGGGTCTTCCAGATTGCGGGCCGCCGGTTGGATTCCGGCCGCTGGAGAGGGACTAACCGCTTGAAAAAAGAGGCGATCAAGCGTGATCGTCTATGTGTATTTTATCACGCGAGAAGAGCCGCTCGCCGGCGGTGGCGCGGTGGCAAATGCGCTACCAAACCCCTTCTCGGCCGCATAAAACCTGACCGCCGTCATTCAAAAGATTTTCAATCGAGTATCGTATTGAAAATCATTGATTTGTCCTATACTATCCGCCGATAAAGGAAAGGTTTCCCTTTCTTTTAATCCCAATCAAGGAGTTACTAAAGATGAAGCTCGCAATTCGTACTTTCACCCTGCTCGTGGCCGTCATCGGTCTGGCCTCGGCTTCGTTCTCCTCCGCTCCCGCGCAAATGCCGCGAGTGCATCTTTCCCTGACGACAAGTAGCCACGGCCCTTTATTGCTGCCGGTGCCGGTTCCCTGCCAGGCCGACGGAAGTTGCCCGAAGCCGAAGCCGAAGCCGCAGTTACCGGCTCCGAAATAAACATTCTTTCCGCACAGCTCCAACGGCAACATATCCTCTAGCTCCGTGGCCGCTTCAATTTGTACCATCAGGGGTACCCCAGCTCTCGATTTTGGGAGCTGGGAGCCTCTACGCGGGAGCTTCAACGCGAAGGATCGAAATGATCCGGTCGCGGTACTAGCACAAAAGTGCAAGACGCTTATTACCCTTTTGTGTTTGAGCCTTCAGGCATGATCGAGCTATGCTAAGGTCGCTTTCTGTAAATAGTTTCCTTTATGCCGTTGGACCTCGCAATGTCGGCAATGAGCGTGGTAGAGATTTTTCTCTGGGCAGCACTTGCCTGCCTGTTCTGGAGAAAGAAACTTTACCGCCGCTTCGGCGCAACCAGCGCCTTCATGGCCTTGCGCGCCGTGGCCACTGCTTTTTTGCTGCTGGTGCTGCATACCGAATCTAGCTCCTGGGGAGTGCTTCACCATCTCGACCAGGTGTATTTCTACGGTTACTTCATCGTCTATACCGTCAGCGCCGCATTATTGTTTCTGGTCTGCATGGAGGTCTTCCGCGCCGCGCTCTCCCCGTTTCCCGGCATCATAAAGCTGGGCGCGCCGATCTTGCGCTGGGCCGCGCTGGTCTCCGCGATTGTCAGCCTGACCTCGATCTCCTACGCACATAAAGGCATGAGCCTGATCGCCGATGTTTCCTTCGGCCTGATGCGCTCAATCAGCGTCCTCGAGCTCTGTCTGCTCGTCTTTCTCTGCCTCAGCATGAACGCGTTGCGCCTGTCGCCGCGCGATATGACCTTCGGCGTCGCGCTGGGCTTTGGCCTCATGTCAACGTCGGATTTCGTCGTCTCTTCTTGCATCTCGCATGTTGCTTCGCTCACCGATCCGCTGCAATTCGTCTATGAAGCGCTGATTCTGGCAACGCAGGCTTTCTGGCTCGTCTACTGCTTCCTGCCGCAGCCGGAACGCACTCCCGTGCTCATTCCGGCCGGCTCCGCCATCTATCGCTGGAACGAGATCGCCTCGGCCTTGGGTCACACCGGAACCCAGGTCGCCGTGCAGCAGCCCGCCGACGGCTTCTTCCTCGCCGATGTTGAGCGCGTCGTCGAAAAGGTGCTGGCGCGGAATATCGAAGGCAGCGAAAACGAGTCGGAAAGCTAGCGCAAATCTCCTGCCAGAACAAATCCCAAATATCTGACGAACCCTATTGGAAAGCACCGTTTGCGGAGGGAGCCGGGGGCTTCATCCCCCGGAAAGGATAGGCATCGATTAGGCCTTCAGGCCCGGACCTTTGCTCGCCAAATGGGACAAAATCATCCGGTCAAAGACCTAATCGGCCAGGCTCAGGCCGACTCGCTCGTGATAGTTGAAGACCAGCAGGGCGAGCGTGCCAAAGAGCATGGCGATGATCGCCAGCGGCGCGCCGTACGGATAGCCTTCGGTAAGCGAAAAGCGGATGAGGATGGTGGAAACGACGAAGGCGGCATTGCGGAAGACCATGGCGTAACGGCCGGAAACGACCAGCGAAAGAATCAGCACCGTTACGTCGGTAAAGATCATGACGGTGAAAACGTCGTTGTAGAAGGTCGCTCCGCCTTGGATCGACCCCTGGCCGGTCCACAGCATCCGGACGACGTCGTAGAAGAAAAGGCTCAGGTTCCAGATCGCCATCACCAGCAGCAGAACGGCGAGACCGACGGCAATGATTCTTTTTTGCGTGATGAAGTGCATCGTATCGCGCGTGGGCATGGCCGTGATCGAGGTTTCGGCGCGGCGGCGCGCGATGTGCTGAAAAACGGCGACCAGCAGGTACATCAGAAAACCGGACCACATGTCGAGAAACATGGGCAGTGTGTCTTGGGTGAGCTTGTGTCCGGTAACCAGATCGCCGGCGCGGGCAATGTCGCGAAAAACGTCGCGGATAAAGATCAGCGAAACCACCTCGAACTGGCTGGCGATCGAACGGGTGGTAGAGGCCGGCAGCGCGGCGATCAGCGTGAATACTTCGTAAAAGAGGATGAAGTTGAAGGGCGTGGAGATGGCGATCAGATAGTTGGTGCCGGCCTGGGCGACGAACAGCGGCGGATGGGCCAGCGTCCGCGCCAGAAAAATCAGCAGCAGATGGAAAACGAAGCCGGCAATACTCAACTGGATTGCAAGCCTTTTGAGTTGGGCTTTACTGCGGCGGGAAAAGATGATGTCGTGCGCCGAGTCAAGCCACTCCAACAGGCGACCAAAGGCTCCATCGTGATTCAAACCGATCGGGTTGAGCGGGTCGGCCATAACGCCTCGCAACGCGGCGATGAGTGAACTTATAGTACCGGATTGCCCCAGAAATGCCTATAAGGATGCGACCGGCGAGGCCGTTGCCTGCGCGCAAAAAATGGAGTAGGATTCGGCTGAAAATGTTTTCAATGAAAGGATACTCATGCGTCGCTTCATTCCTCTTTATTTTGCTATTGTCGCCATGGTTGCCTTTAACCCTTTTTGCGCGGCGGCGCAAAAGCCCGCAGCTGAAAACGCTCCGGCGCAAACAGCGCAAACCCCGCCGATGGGTTGGAATAGCTGGAACTACTTTGCCGATCGGGTCACGGACGCCGATATTCGCCACGCCGCCGACGAACTGGTGGCCACGGGAATGCGCGATGCAGGATATGTTTATGTAAACATTGATGATACGTGGGAAGGCGAGCGGAACGCCGACGGCGTGCTGCAGACGAACAAGAAGTTTCCTGACATGAAGGCGCTGGCCGATTACGTGCACTCCAAAGGGCTGAAGCTGGGCATTTATTCTTCGCCGGGCTCGAAGACCTGCGCCGGCTTCGAAGGTTCGCTGGGCCATGAGGCGCAGGACGCGCAAATGTACGCCTCCTGGGGCGTCGATTACCTGAAGTACGACCTGTGCAGCTACATTCCCGAGATGCAAAAGCAGGCGCCGAAAGATCGCGCGGAGCAGATGCGGACGATGATCTCGGCCTACGGCAAGATGGATAAGGCGCTGAAGGCGGCGGGCCGTCCGATCGTCTACTCGCTCTGCCAGTACGGCTGGGACTCGGTCTGGGAGTGGGCGCCGCAGGTGGGTGGAAATCTCTGGCGCACGACCGGCGATATTGAACCGCGTTGGCAGAGTATTTATTCGATTTTGAGCGAGCAGGCGGGGCTAGCGCAGTACGCAGGACCGGGGCACTGGAACGATCCCGACATGCTGGAAGTCGGCAACGGCCGGCTGTCGCTGGCTGAAAACCGCACGCATTTTTCCATGTGGGCGATGCTGGCCGCGCCGCTTTTGGCCGGCAACGATCTGCCGAACATGAAGCCGGAGATCCACGACATTTTAACCAATCGCGAGGTCATCGCCATCGATCAGGACCGGCTCGGCCATCAGGCCACGCGCGTCTACTCCGAGGGCGAAGTGGACGTCTGGGCGCGACCGCTGGCGAACGGCGCCATGGCCATCGCCGTAGTGAATGCCGGCAGCGATCGTTACTCCAGCCATCCCTTCCACTTGAACCTGACCAAGCTCGGCCTGCACGGCACGCAGACGGGCAAAGACCTGTGGACGGGCAAAACGATCACGCTTACCAACGACATGCCGCTCGAGATCGCCAGCCACGACATTCTGCTGGTACGGATCGCCAAAACAAGCAAAACGAGATAGAAGGCGCAAAAAAACTTCGGCAAGCAGCGAACCGGCTCAATATCCAATGGTTGAGCCGGTTCGTTGCATTTACAGCCGTTCTTCTCTTCCAACGCCAAGGGGACAAAAAACTTTCTATATCGGTTTCACTTGGCCGCAGGCAGGCAGCGATGGCGCTCATGTTAGCTCCCCTTGATGCCGATAGCGAACAAATGAGGTCACTTCGCATCACGCAAACGATCTACCTCCTGCTTGGCTGGGCGTTCTGCTCGGCTGGGTGTTGCTGGCCGGAGGCGCGGCTTCAACCACGGCGAACGCTCCAAGCCACACCTTGTAAAAAGCGAACGTGCAGCATAGCTCCGGCTCCTTCCTCCATGGTTTCGTAAAACCTCGCGGCCACGGCTGGTATTTCTCTCAAAATCGTGCTGTAATGCCTGCGGACGAGCCTGAAGACGGGACTTCGCCGCGGGAGGCACGATGCGCGGATGGAGTAAAGCGAGCTGGATTTTGCCGTGGCTTCTGCTGGCCGCCGCTATAGCAAGCGCGCAGTCCGCGCTCAGCCCCATTCCGGAGCAAACTACTTCAACCGCCGCGCTCACCTCGCCCCCGCCCAGCGACGAGGAGATCGGCGACGCGCTCGCCCTGCGGCAGCGCTACCAGGCCGCAATCGCCGCCTACGCCAAAACGCAGCGGATGACGGCCGAGATCTGGAACAAGATGGGCATCGCCTACCAGATGATGTTCGACGCCCGGGACGGGATGCGCTGCTACCGCCAATCGCTCAAGCTGGAACCGCGCAACGCACTGGTCTGGAATAACCTGGGCACGGTTTACGCCTCGCTGAAGCAGTACGGACAGGCGGAAAAAATCTATCGCAAGGCGCTCAAATACGATCCGCATTCGGCGCTGATCCTGAAAAATCTAGGCACCAATTTGATGGCGGAGCGCAAATTCGAAAAAGGCGATGCGGTCTACAGGCAGGCGCTGGCTATCGATCCGCATGTTTTTACCGTGCACGCAAGTCAGACGGTAGAAAACCCAGGATCGGTGAAGGAGCGCGGCGCCATGAACTACTACATGTCGCTAAGCTGCGCGCGGGCCGGATACGCGGAGTGCGCGCTGGACTACCTGCGCAAGTCATTGAACGAGGGCTTCGCCACCAGCAAAATGGTCGCAGCGGAAGGCGACTTCGCCAGCCTGCGCGATAACACCGACTTTCAGCAACTGCTTGCCGGGCAACGCAAATAGAGGCGTTGCCAGTCGTCTGCCGGGTTGTTTTCTCCGTCTATTCGATAGGTGGCCACAAGCGCCGCCGAGGAGGGTGCATGAAAATTCGCTGGTTGTTGACTCTTACCGCCGCTGCCGCATTGACGGTCGCGGCCGGAGCGCAGGATATGGGTTCGGCGCCGCCACCCGATGGCCCCGGAGGCCCTCCCCCTGGAGAGCGCGGCGGCATGGGCATGATGGGAGGGGGCTTGATGGGTGCCGTAACCGAGGCCGCGGCCGATCACTTCGCGATCAAGACCGACGCGGGCGAGGTTTATACCGTCCACTTCGACGCCGATACGCGATTCATGAAGCAGGGCGCGATGCGCGGCCCCGGCGGTGACTCCAATGAAGGCGGCGGTCCGTCGATGGGCGGCCGGCCGCAACAGATCAAGGCCTTCGAGATTAAAGCCGGCGACATGATCGAGATCATGGGCGACAGCGATGCGACGGCCAAAACCGCGCAGGCCAGGGCGATCATCGTCGTGGCCCCGCAGCGCGCGAAAGCAATGCGCGAGATGCAGGCCAACTACGGCAAGACCTGGCTGATGGGCAAGGTGACGGCCGTCGACGGAACCAGGATCACGCTACAGGGAACGGCGGACAACGCGGCGCACAGCTTTGTGGCCGACGAAAACACCAGCTTCCGCAAGCGGCGCGATCCGGTAACCTTGGCCGATATTCAGGTGGGCGATACGGTACGCGTGGAGGGGGTCGTGAAAGAAGGCGTTTTTGTCGCGGCCAGCGTGAATGTAGGCGGAACGATGGGCGGCATGATGGGTGGACCGCCGCCGAATCTTCCGCGTCGCGAGCAGCCGCAACAGTAGGGGAGTTACTTCATTCTGGCCGGAGAGATCCGGCCAGAATGAAGGCCTATTCGAAGTGAAATTTATTCGACCGACTGCACCGTCCAGGCCCCGCCGTTGAGGGTAAACGTGGCCAGACGCCTGGTGCTCAGCTTGTTGCCGGGATTATGCGCAATAGCTTGCAGCGGCCCCGGCAGACCATCCAGATTTACATCCTCGGTAAATGAAACCGTCCGGCTGCCACTCGAGGACTGCACATCGCCGGCGTCGCGCGCCTTTAGATGTCCGGTGGACAAAGTGGTAATGGCTACGGTGAATCTTTTGTCGACCGGGCTATCGGGCCGCCACTGAATCACGTCGCCGCCGTTGGCCAGCTTGATGAGCTTTTTGCCTTCGGGCGTAATGGCAAAGTCGCCCCAATAGCCGTTGGGATAGCGCTTTGCGCCCAGCCAGTATTTGGCGTTGACGCCCTGCTGCATTCCCCGGTCGTCGACAATAATATCAATCGGTGCAGCGGGGCTCTGATCGTATTTGGCCTGAATCAATGTCAAAGCCTGAGCCTTCGTCAACTCGGGCGCAGATTTGCAGCCAGCCAGCCAACCGCCGGCGCAGAAAAGGACCATGGCTCCTAACGCTTGCAGTTTCAATCCGCTTTTCACATTTCCTCCGTAGGCCGCGTAAAACGGCACGACTACTTTCGCCCCGCCATTTTTCTCCACCTTGCGGCAACTGTCAATGGTTTCGTGCGCGAACCGTTTTGCCGGCGAGGCGGCGCAATCAGGAGGGAAAGGTAAAAAAGCTCAGCGCGGCATCGCCCTGTTCGAGCAAACGGCTGCGCTCAAGGCCGCCGTAGCGCTCGTCGAGAGGCTCTTTGCGGCGGTGTTCGGCGATGACAATCGCCCCCGGAGAAAGAATTTCAGCCGCCGCGCCGCCCAGCAGACCAAGTGTTGCGGCATACTCCTGCGCCGCCTCGTAAGGCGGATCGAGAAAGACTACTTCGTAGCGTTCTGGTTTTGGACTAGCAGTAGCGGCAGTACGAAAAAAAGCCGCTGCGCTGCCCGCGTGAATGCGAAAGCCATCGGTAATCGCCAGCCGTTCCAGATTGGCGCGCAAAATTTTGAGCGCGGCCGGAGCGCGCTCCACAAAAACCACTCGCGCCGCGCCGCGGCTGAGTGCCTCCAGCCCCACAGCGCCCGAGCCGGCGTAGAGATCGAGAAAGGCCGCGCCCTGAATGCGGGGAGCGAGAACGTTAAAAAGCGTCTCGCGCAGCCGGTCGCTGGTGGGCCGCGTGGCCAACCCCGCCGGAGCCTCCAGCTTGCGCGAACGAAACTCCCCCGCAATGATGCGCATCGCAGTTCAGCATACCGGACCACCTTCCACACGCTACAATCGTCCTATGCGAGGTTGGTCAATCCCGCTTGGCCGTTGGATGGGCGTCGAACTGCGCGTCCATGCCTTTTTCCCATTGTTGGCGATCATCTGCCTCGTGCTCAGCGCAAACGACGGCATCGGCCGCGGCATCGGTCTCTTCCTCGTCGTAGTCGCGGCCGTTGTCGCGCGCGAGTCCATTCGCCTCATCGTGGCCGCGTGGCTGGGTCTTCGCCTTCGCGCCATCCTGCTGCTCCCCATCGGCGGACTCTACGCCTACGCCAATCCCGAGAGCCAGGAAAATGCAAATCAAGGCACAGGCCAGTTCGCCATGGCCTTCGCCGGTCCGCTGGCCAACGCGGCCACCGCGCTCACCCTGGCCATTACCTTCCTCGGCGCGGGCGGCGATATCCAACTCTTCAACCCGCCCTTCATCACCTCCGCCTATCTGCTCCGCAGCATGGTCTGGATGCAGGTGGGCCTGGCGGTACTTCACCTGGTACCGGCCTATCCTTTGGACTGCGGACGCCTCATTCGCGGCAGCTTCTTCCGCAAGCACGGTCTCGCGCCCACTGGCCGCGCCGCTGCCGGCCTGGGACAAATCCTCGCCCTGATCGCCATGATCGGCGGCATGGTGCTTCACAATTACTGGCTCATCATCGCCGGCTTCTTCATCATGATCGGCGCGCAGATTGAAGATCAGGGCGTCTTCTTCCAGTCCGTCGTTGACACCGTCCAGATGCGCGAAGTCATGCTCACCGATTTCGCCACCCTCTCGCCTTCTGACACCTTGTCTGACGCGCTGGTCCGCTGCGTCCACTCTTTGCAGGAAGACTTCCCAGTAGTCCGCGGCCTTCAGTTGGTCGGCATCATCTCCCGCCAGCGCATCGTCGACGCCCTGCGCAGCGACGGCAACGGTTATGTGCAATCCGTCATGTCCCGCGCCTTCCAGGTAGCTCGCCCCGAAGACACGCTCGGAACCACCATCCGCCGCCTCACCGCCGGCCACGGCCTCGCGCTCATCCCAGTCACCGACAGCGGCCGCGTCGTCGGCATCGTCAGCGTCCAGAACCTGATGAGCTCCATGTCGCTATTAGCCGAGCAACGCCGTTTAGAGCGCGAAGAAGCCAGCTAGCGGTCACCGGCCGTCCCGAATCAGTCGTAGAATGTTTTGCATGAATCGCGCATCGAGTTTCGCACTTCTGGTATTCCTTGCTTGTCCGTGCCTCGCTCAGAGCTCGTCAGCAGGTCCGCTCGGTGTCATCGTAAGTCCGCCGAAAAGTGTGCAGGTGCCACCTGATCTTCGGTCGGCAATTCCCGCCAAATCCGTAATCCGCATGATCCAACCAACCCAGTTCACCAGCGGCGGCGAGACATTCGTGATCTATGAGCGCGGGAACCAATACGAACCAAACACTCATATCGCGGTGATCAAGAACCAAACGCGAGTAGCGGACTTCAATCTCGTCAAGCTTTTCGCCAAAGATGGAGTCGGTGAGACCTATGCACTCTTTCAGTCCGCCCAGTTATCACTCGGGCCGAGCCGAAAAGGCTTCATCGCCGCGTTCCGAAACATCGGAGATGGCGCAGGTACCCTCTTCGTCCTCATCACAGAAAGCGCAGGAAATTTCGCGGTCTCATGGCAAGAAGGAGCCGCTCAAGCCCAGTTCCAGGTCCGCCAGGGAGGCGCGTTTCAACTTTGGAACGCGAACGAAGGTGACGAATGCATCTGGTGTCCGCACCATTACGACGTCACCAACTTCCTCTGGAAGGACGACGCATTGAAGAGGACCTCTCATTTCGAAACGAAGCATCTTCTTTCTCCGTATCAGTACTCAGAGAAACCAATTCGAATCGTACCCTGAACCGTTCCTCGAATCACGGTTCTGCGCGTATCGTTGAATCCAGCCATGTCCGTCGATTCCACACCCATCGCCCCCGGCCTCTACCTCGTCGCCACGCCCATCGGCAATCTCGGCGACATCACCCTCCGCGCTCTCGATGTGCTGCGCGGCGTGGATCGTATCGCCTGCGAAGATACCCGCCAGACGCAAAAGCTCCTCAACCATTTTCAAATCGCCAAGCCCACCGTCAGTTGCCACGAGCACAACGAGCACGCTCGCGCCACCGAGCTTGTGCAGGCGCTCCGCGCCGGTGAGCGCATCGCACTCGTCTCCGACGCGGGAACTCCGGCCATCAATGACCCCGGCAGTTGGGTGGTGCGCGAAGCCATCGCCGCCGGGGTGCCGGTCATTCCCATTCCCGGCGCCAATGCGGCGCTCA
>PMHC01000270.1 GCA_003156495.1 Acidobacteriaceae bacterium | reverse complement strand
GGCATTTTTCCGCTCGCCACGGTGAGTAAAGTCGTGTCCTTTCAAAGCTACTCTACAGCAACAGTGAAAATGCTCTAAAGCCTCACGCTGTTGCGTGGGCTTTTTATTGGTCTTTTATTCGTACGCGCTCGGCAGTGAAGTGCGTCGCAACTGCATGCCGAGCGGGCCGGAATGGAAGCTGGCTTCGATAAGAAAACGCGCCAGAAAATGCGCGGCGGCCGGCCGGCCGTTGATGGTGGTGATGAGTACGCCGCCGTGACTGTCGAAGCGCATCTGCTCCTGGCCGCGGGCGCGGAGAAAATGCGCGAGGCCCGCTGCGGCCTGCGCGCGCTCCGGCTCTTCATCGGGAAGAAAGACGAGCAGGTTGGGATTGCCCTGGCGACGCCAGAGGATCAGATGGCCGTTGCGCAAGATAACTTCGGCGTTGGCCGAGCGGGTGAGAATGCGCGGAGCCGATTCACGCCCCACGGACGAAGATCTGTCCATGTGGGCCCCTGATTCTGCGCCTTCCTCTGCGACGGGCAGCTCGGGCCAGCGCAGCGCCGAGCCGTAGGGATTGGCGGGGTCTGCGGCGGCTAGCAGCACGAACTCCGGCTCTTCGGGCTCGGCGCGCAACTGGCGCAGCAGATCGACGGCGGCCGGCAATGCGAATTGCGTTGCGCCCAGGCCGCCGACAAAGTAGCCGCGGCGAATTCGCCCGCTCTCTTCAAGGGCTTTGAGCACGTCGTAGACGGTGCTGAATCCACCAGGAATGTTTTCCGCGGCGACCTCTTCGCGCAGCAGAACGCCGTAGCGATTGAGCAGTTGCAGGGCCAGCGCATGGCTGCGCTCGGTGGCGGTGGGGCCGGAGTTTCCCTCGGGGGCTAAAGCCCCGCTTGATAAGGGCGCATTTTCGTACGGGCTAAAGCCCGTACCCTTCACGCCAAAGCCCGTACCCTTCACGCTAAAGCTCGTACTCTTCACGTTTGCAAAAGAAGAAAGCGGCAGTGCTGCCCAGCGGCCTTGCGCGGTGGGCGGCGTGGTGCGGCGCGAGCGGAAGACGACGCCGGTTTGGAAGCGGCGCGGCGTGCGCGAGCTTTCCGGCTTGGCGATGTAGGCGCGCAGGGCGTGCAACGAGTCGTTGGTGACCAGCCCGCGCCAGAGCAGGCTCCAGAGCGCGTCGATGGTTTCGCCCGGATAGCCGCCGCCGATGGCCTGATGCAGCGGCTCAAAGAAACTTGCGCCGGAGTGAGAGAGCGCGACAAGAAGTTTTTCTTCGCGCTCGCTGAGCGGCGCGGCGAGCGGGCGATTTTGCGTGAGCAGGGGAAGATGATCGGCGAGAAAGAGCGCGATGCGGCCGTCGCGTTCGCCGATGGGCTCGATGCCGGCCCAGACGACTTCGCCGGCGGCGATCAGCGCATCGAGCCCCGAAGGATCGTAGCCGGCGACGCGCGCGGGCAAAATCGCACTCTCAACGAGCGATGCGGGCAGAGGCGCGCCCTGTAAACTTTCGATGGCGTCGAGCAGCGCGTCGAGATGATGCGCGCTTTGCCCCGTCGAAGCCCAGTCGGAGGGAACGCCGCTCGCGCGACGCGGCGCGGCAATTCCCTGCCAGTGAGTGAGAAAGCGGGCCAGCGTCTGCGGCTCGACGGGCTCAACCTCGCGGCGGAGCTTGGCCAAGGATTTGCGGCGAATCTGCCGCAAAATTTCCGCGTCGCACCATTCGCGATGAACTCCGCCGGGCCGGAATCCGCCTTCAAGAATGCGGCCTTCGCGGGCAAGCTGATGGAGAATCTGTTCGACGGCGTCGGTCTCAAGAGCGAAGCGGGCGGCGGCTTCGCGCGGCGTAAAAGGGCCATGGGTGCGTGCGTAGCGGCGGAGCAACTCGAGGCGCGGATGCGCAACGGGCGCGAGAAAGGCCGCGGCCAGACCCGGCGGCAGCGCAATGCCGAGCCCGTCGCGGTAGCGGGCGGCGTCTTCGGCGGCGATGAAGCGCGTTTCGCCGGCGATGCGTAACTCGACGAGGCGGCGCGCGCCGACAAGATCGTCAAGCTGCGCGAGCAGCTCGGGCGCGGCGATGCGGCGAGCCAGCTCCGTACGCGAAAGGTCGCCCAATCGCAGGCAAAGATCATGCATTGCGTCGGCCGAGCGGGCGCGATAGTTTTCGGCCAGACACTGCGCGGTATTTTCGACTTCGGCAATGGCTTCGGGGTCAAGCAGCTCGCGAAGATCGGATTCGCCGAGCAGATCGCGCAACTGATCTTGATCGATGGTGAGGGCCTGGGCGCGTCGCTCGGCCAGCGGCGCGTCGCCGTCGTAAACGTAGTTGGCCACGTAGCTGAAGAGCAGCGATGCGGCAAAGGGCGAGGGCTTGCGCGTATCGACGACGTGAACGCGGAGCTTGCGCCCTTCCACCTCGCGAAGAATTTCAATCAGCGCGGGCATGTCGAAAACGTCGCGCAGGCACTCGCGATACGACTCGAGAATCAGCGGGAAAGAAGGATAGCGCGCGGCGATGCTCAACAGATCGGCGGAGCGTTTGCGCAGTTGCCAAAGCGGCGAGCGCTGGT
>PMHC01000249.1 GCA_003156495.1 Acidobacteriaceae bacterium | reverse complement strand
GCTGTACTCGGTGTGGTAGCCGGCGACCAGTTCGCTTTCGGCTTCGGGCAGGTCGAAGGGCGAGCGGTTGGTTTCGGCAAAGGCCGCGATCAGGTAGATGAAGAAGGCAAGAATTTGGAAGCCGCCGAAGATGTTCCAGGTGGCGACGCCAAGCGTGGCCTGCTGTTCGACGATGGTGCGCAGGTTGAGCGAGCCGGCGCGCAGCACGACGCCGACCAGCGAAAGGCCGAGGGCCAACTCGTAGCTGATCATCTGCGCCGAGGCGCGGAGCGAGCCGAGCAAAGAAAATTTGTTATTCGACGACCAGCCAGCCAGCGCGACGCCGTAGACGCCGAGCGAGGTGATGGCGAGGATGACGAGCAGGCCGATGTTGGTGTCGGAAATCTCGAAAAGATCGAAACCCTTGGGCGCGATGCCTGGTTCGCCGAAGGGCACCACACCAATTGTGAGCAGTGCGCAGCCGAGCGCGAGAATCGGCGCCAGCAGATAGAGCGGCCGATAGACGGCGGTGGGGATCATGTCCTCTTTGAGAAAAGATTTTGCGCCATCGACCAGCGGTTGCAGCAAGCCGTAGGGGCCGACGCGCGAGGGCCCCCAGCGGTTCTGGATGCGGCCGACCATTTTGCGCTCGAGCAGCACCGTGTAGGCGACGCCCATCAGCAGCATCACCGTGACGACGGCGACCTTGAGAATGCTCCAGAGTATGAATGCAACGAGCGTCAACGAATCTTCCTTTGCGTTAGTCAGCCGCGGATTTGGCCTGTTTCCGCGTCTGATGTTGTTCCAGTTGCTGGAGCGATTGGCTATAACGGCCGAGCGTTCCGGAGGTAAAGAGCGTATCGCGGGCGGGTGCGATCAGCGCTTTGGCCGGCACGAAGTTCGAAGCGGCCGGAGGCGCGGAATGCACGTCATTGCTCGCGAAAAGATTGATGCGGTCGAGCGAGTAGCCGGGAACCAAACGCGCGATTTCGTCAAAGAGCGCGAAGGGATCGAAGGGGCTGAGCCGGGGTTCGAGATTGTTGGCCTCAAGCCAGACGGCGTGACGGTCAGCCTCGCCGGCCTCGGCGCCGCGCGACTGGCCCAGATCGCCCGTCGTGCCGCGCTTGCCGAAGGGCACGAGCTTGGCGATTTCCGCTCCCATGGCTTCGGCGAGACGAACGAGAATTTCGAAATCGGGTTTGACGCCGGGCCTGTCGGCGGCTTTGCGAACCATCTGCACATCGCCGAAGGTGTTAGTCAAGGTTCCGGATTTTTCATAGAGACTGGCGGCGGGCAGAACCACGTCGGCCTGAGCTGCGGTTTCGGTGAGGAAGAGATCCTGCACGACGAGGAATGTTTTCGAGTCGAGCTTGGTTTGCGCCGCGGGATTTGCGCCGACGATCAACAACGCGTCAAGGCCGGAGTCGGCGGCTGTCATCTGCGCGAAATTTTTTCCCGGAGTGGTGGGCAGGTTGGTGTACTCGGCGAAGGGGCCAGGCTTATCAACCGGAACGTAACCGGGTAAAAGCGCCGGATCGAGGCCCATGTCGGCTGCTCCGCGCGAGTTGGCGTAAGCGCCGAGCAGCGCGAAGCGCACATTGCCGCGCTTGAGCCCCCAGGCAATGAGATCGGCGAGCGGTTTGCCAGAAACGTCAGCGGAAAGAACAACCAGCAGCGATTCTTCGGCAAGGATGGTTTTAGCGAAGTCGGATTCGCCGTGGACGAGGAAGCTGGCAAGTTTTCTGTAGCCGTCGGCGGAAATCTGTTGTACGGCTTTTGCCTGGCGGTCGAGCTTGATTGGCGCGCTGTTGGCGATGTAAAGTCGCGCATGGTTCAACCGCACATTGGTGCGGAGATGCCAGGCAAGAAGCGGATGCTCTTCGGTCGGGTTGCCGCCGACGAGCAGAATCGCCGGCGCCGAAGCCAGATCGCGCAGGCTGGCGGCCTTGTCGGCATGGCCGGCCAAAGCGCGGACGAAGGTCGGGTAGTCGGCAGTGCGCGCGTGGTCAATGTTGTTGGAGCCAAGAACCGTGCGCGCGAATTTTTGCAGCAGATAGTTTTCTTCGTTGGTCAGGCGGTTAGAGCCGATGACGCCGATCGCCTCGCCGCCCTTGGCGTCGCGAATCTCTTTGAGCTTGGCGGCCGCGGTGCGAATCGCCTGTTCCCAAGTGGCGGGTGCGAGTTTGCCTTCTGCGTTGCGGATGAGCGGCTGGGTGAGGCGCTCGTCGGAGCCGGCGAAGTCGAAACCGAAGCGGCCCTTGGCGCAGAGAAAGTCGCCATTGATGCCGCTCTTGTCGCGGTTATCGGCGCGCACAATGGCTGCGCCTTCTGGCGTGGAGCGCACGCCGAGGGTGACCTTGCAGCCGTCGGCGCAATGGGCGCAGACGGTCGAGACGTGATTCATCTCCCAGGGACGGGTCTGATAGCGATAGCTTCCGCTGGTCAAAGCGCCGACCGGGCAAACGTCGATGCACATGCCGCATTGCTCGCAGTCGAGCTGGTGACCGGCGCCATTGGGCACGATGGCGGAGTCAGCACCGCGATTGTTTACGCCCAATGCCCACACATCCATTCCCTCGCCGCACATGCGGATGCAGCGGTAGCAGAGAATGCAGCGCGGCCGGTCGTAGAAGACCGCGGGTGACCATTGCTGTTCCTCGCGATGGTTTTTCGCTTCGGCGTAGAGGCTAACGCCGGCGCCGTACTTGAAGGTCATGTCCTGCAATTCGCACTCGCCGCCGGCGTCGCAAACCGGGCAGTCGAGCGGATGGTTGCCCAGCAGCAGTTGAAGATTGGCCTTGCGGACCTGGGCGATTTCTGGCGTGTCGGTATAAAAAATCTGCCCCTCGGCAACGCGCGTGGTGCAGGCGGTTTGCAGCTTGCCGACTTTTTCCATGCGGACCAGACACATGCGGCAGGCGGCCTGCAACGAGAGGCCGGGATAGTAGCAAAAAGCCGGAATCTCGATGCAGGCCTTGCGGCAGGCGTCAATCAAAAGCGTTCCCGCCGGAGCGGTGAGCTTTTTTCCGTCGACAGTGAAGGTTACGTCAGGCATTTTCCTCTTGGTCGGTTCCTCGTGCTATTTGCTCGTAACTCGTGTTGCGTTTCGAGGGAGCTACTGCCTCTTGATGCCAGAGATCGCGGCCGACTTACACAACAGTGAATTGCGGCAGGCCCATTTTCGCCAACGGGCAAGGTTTGCCATTTAGATGATCCTCGAACTCCTGACGAAACTTTTTCACAAACGCGATAGTCGGCATTGCGGCCGCATCGCCCAACGGGCAGAAGGTGTGGCCGAGCATGTTCTCGGCGATGTAGCGAACGGTGTCGATGTCTGTGGCCTCGCCGAAGCCTGCATGAATCCGTGTAAGCGATTTTTTCAGCCAGTCGGTGCCTTCGCGGCAGGGAATGCACCAGCCGCAGCTTTCGTGCCGATAGAAACTGATGGTGCGCAGCGCGAACTCGACCATGCAGGTTTGGTCGTCGAGCACAATAACGGCGGCCGAGCCGAGCATCGATCCGGCTTTGCCCACTTGGTCAAAGTCCATGCCGATGTCGATTTCATCAGGTAGCAGAACGGGCGTTGACGATCCGCCTGGAACGACGGCTTTTAATTGCCGTCCATTGCGAATGCCGCCGGCAACTTCGTAAATGATTTTTTTCAGGTTGTAACCCATCGGCAGTTCGTAGACGCCGGGGCGCTCGACGCAGCCCGAAACGCCGAACAAACGCGTGCCGCCGTTGCGCGGCGAACCGACGGCCGCGTAAGCCGCCGCGCCCATGTTGATGACGTGCGGCACGGTGGCGATGGTTTCGGCATTGTTGATGACCGTGGGTCCGCCATAAAGTCCGACGACGGCCGGGAAGGGCGGCTTGATGCGCGGAACGCCGCGTTTGCCTTCGAGCGATTCCATCAGCGCCGACTCTTCGCCGACTTCGTAAGCGCCCGCGCCGGTCTGCGTGATGATCTGAAATTCCTTGTCGGAGCCGAAGATGTTTTTGCCCAGAAAGCCGCGCGCGTAAGCATCGGCGACGGCCCGCTCCATGATTTCTAGCAGGGTGCGGTACTCGCCGCGCATATAGATGAAGCCCATCTTCGCGCCGACGGCCAGCCCGGCGATGATCGCGCCTTCGATCACTGAGTGGGGATCGTGCAAAAAGATCAGATGATCCTTGCAGGTGCCCGGTTCGCTCTCGTCGCCGTTAACCAGAATGTACTTTGGCTTGGCCGACTGCTTGGGGACGAAGGACCACTTCATGCCGGTGGAAAAACCCGCGCCGCCGCGGCCGCGCAGGCCGCTGGCCTTGACCTCGTTGATGATCCAGTCGGAACCCTGCGCGAGGCATTTTTTCACGGCCTCGTAGCCGCCGAGCTCGATGTAGCGGTCGATCTTTTCCGCGCCCTGGCCAAAGCGGCGAGAGATGATTTTTACTTCGTCGGGATGGGAGACGAGCTTAGGCATGCGGCGTTTTCCCTTCCGCCTTGGCTTTGCCTCGATAACTGCTGAGAATGCCGGGAACAAGGTCGGGCTTGAGCTCGTCGTGATCGTCGTAGTTGACCTGAATGGCCGGGGCCCAGCAACAGGCGCCGATGCATTGAACTTCTTCAAGCGAGAACATGCCGTCGGCTGTGACGCCGCCTGGCTCGATGCCGAGTTCCTGACGGAAGCGGTCGAGAATCTCGTAGCCGCCGCGCAACATGCAACTGATGTTGGTGCAGACCTGAACGTGATAGCGGCCGGCGGGTTTGAAGCGCAGCATCGAATAGTAGGTGGCGGCGTTGCGCACTTCAAGCTCGGTGATGCCGATGCGGATGGCGACCTCGGCGACGACGGCGTCGGAGATATAACCGACCTCGTCTTGCGCGTAGAGCAGCATAGGAATCAGCGCCGAGCGCTTGACCGGGTACTTTTTCACGAGCGCGTCGAGGCGTGCTTCGAGCTTGGGTGAAAAGACGGAGATGGATTCAGCGCTCATCGGTCGATCTCTCCCAGAACAATATCGATCGAGCCAATGATAGCGACCAGATCGGCGATCATGCGCCCCTTGGCCATGGTTTCGACGGCCTGCAGGGTAGCGAAGCCGGGAAAACGCATATGAACGCGGCAGGGTTTGGCGGTGCCGTCGGAGACGACGTAAAAGCCCATCAGGCCGTGGCCGCATTCCATGCCTTGGTAGACTTCGCCAGCCGGAACGTTGAAGCCCTCGGTGACGATCTTGAAGTGATGGATGAGGGCCTCCATCTGCGTTTTCATCTTTTCGCGGTCGGGCAAAACGACTTTGGGCGCGTCGGCTTTGACCGGGCCGCCGGGCATGCCGTCGAGCACCTGCTCGATAATTTTGACGCTCTCGCGCATCTCGACCAGGCGCACTTCGTACCGTGCCCAGCAGTCGCCGACGGTGGAGGTGGGGACGTGAAATTTGAAGCGCTCGTAGCCGGAGTAGGGCATGTCGCGGCGCAGATCGAGATCGACGCCGGAGGCGCGCAGCGGAGGGCCGGAGACACCGAGCGCAATCGCATCGGCGGCCGAAAGAAGCCCGACGCCCTTCAGTCGATTGATGAAGATCGGATTGCCGGTGAGCAGGTCGGAATACTCGTCGATCTTTTCCGGTAGCGCGCGAATAAAGGCGCGCACGCGGTCGAGCCAGCCCAGCGGCGGCTCCATGGCCAGACCGCCGATGCGGATGTAGCTGGTCATCATGCGCTGGCCGGCGACGGCCTCAAAGAAGCGGAGAATCTCTTCGCGCTCGCGGAAGGTGTAGAGGAAGACGGTCAGCGCGCCAATATCCATGGCGTGGGTGCCGAGCCAGATCAAGTGCGAATTCAGGCGACTCAGTTCGGCCAGCAGCACGCGCATCCATTGCGCGCGCGCGGGAATCTCCAGCCCAAGAAGTTTTTCGACGGCCAGCGAGTAACAGAGATTGTTGGCCAGCGGATCGAGGTAATTGGTGCGATCGGTGAGCGGCACAACCTGCTGGTAGAACTTTGCTTCGCAGGTTTTTTCAATGCCGGTGTGCAGGTAGCCGATCTCGGGCCGTAGGCTGACGATGATTTCGCCATCAAGCTCGACGATCAGGCGCAGAACGCCGTGAGTGGCCGGGTGCTGCGGCCCCATGTTCAGGACCATGTTATGGCTGCCAGAGGGCGCGGCTTCGAGAACGGGCGTGGCGGCGAGTTCGCTCATTAGCGGTATCCCTCCACCGGATAGTCTTTGCGCAGCGGATGGCCCTGCCAGTCGTCGGGCATCATGATGCGTCGCAGGTCTGGATGACCGTTGAAGCCGATGCCGAAGAGATCGAAGACCTCGCGCTCGAAAAAGTTTGCTCCGGGCCAGATGGGTGTGATGGAATCGATGGCCGGCTCGGGCTCGCCGACCCAGGCGCAGAGCCGGATGCGTTCTTTGCGGGCGAGCGAGAGCAGATGGTAGCTTAACTGAAAGCGCGGCGCGGCCGGAAAATGGTCGACGGCGGTCATGTCTTCAAAATAGTTGTAGCCGGCGGCCTGAAGGGTCGAGCAGGCGGCGCGGAGCTCGGCCGGGGCGACGGTAAGCGTCAACTCGTCGCGATCGAATTTCGCGTCCGTGAGAGCTTCGGGCTTCCAGGCGAGAATGGCCTTGAGGGCCGGATGCTCGGGCAACTGGGCCAGAACAGCTTCTTTGCCGGTCAATGTGGGGGCGAGCGCCATTTAAAGCTCCGCCTTGTCTTGGCTCCAATTCAGGATGCCCTTGCGAACAATATAGTAGAGGCCGACAGCCACAAAACCGAGATAAACGATCATCTCCCAAAATCCGAAGAAGCGCGAGCAGCCGGTGAGCGCCGGCAGGCGGCGATAGATGACGGCCCAGGGCATCATGAAGACCGCCTCGACGTCAAATAGGATAAACAGAACGGCAACCAGATAAAAGCGGACGCTGAGCCGGCCGAGTGCGTTGCCAGTGGCCGGAATGCCGCACTCGTAGGGGTCGAGTTTGGCCTTGCTGTTGCGATGGCGGCCGACAAACCACGAGGCCAGAACCATACCCGCGCCGAGCAGGAATGCGGCCAGAATCTGCATCAGCAACGGTAAATATTGCCAAGCATAGGGAATCATGACTGTCAGCCTCGATGGGGAACCGGTTGTTTGCCCGGGGAAGGTGCTGTTCGGGCTAAACATGGGCCTGGATTGAGATTAGGTTTTCGCGCTCCTTCCGTCAAGGCTGCGATTCATAATGGAAAATTTGCTGTATCGCCTGCAACATCAATTCGTTGTGCACCGATAAAGTATACGGATGGGTTCGGCCGGCAAAGATCGGGAGTCTCGTTGCTTGCTTTCCACATTAGAATTGTCGTTAATTAATTTGTACAGTTTTAGTACAGGTACTTCGGTTATCTAACGAATGTGCTAGGTGGTGTCGAAGAATTAGGCGAGGATAATCTGCATGACGGTTTCTTCATCGACGAATGGTTTTTCCTTGCCGACAGCGCTTCCGATGCCAGCATCGAGTCGCGGTCCAAAGCGCCGGCGTAAGATTTCGCGCGATGCCGGTCATGCGCTGGAAATTCTCGGCCACGCCATTGAGTATCTGACCGATGAGTTCATCTATTCTGGCGGTTCATTTTCGGCGCGCGACGGTCAGGTGGAAGCGATTCAACTGCTGATGGGACTCAACCGGCAGATTTACTTTGCCTGCCCAGAGCTGCCTAGTCTTGGAGAGCGTTTCCGCGCATTGTTGCGTCCGCGTACGGCATAAGAGCGTACTGCATAAGGTCAGCCCCGCGGTTTCCGCTCTTTCTCATCCGTGCGGCGAGTAGAACGTATTTTTTTCATGCGGGCAGTAGCACGCTTGGCCGTCGCGAGTCTTCCGCGGTCATGAAATATCCGTTGTGTCCGCGCCTTCGCGCCTTCATATCCCCAGAAACAAAATAACCAATAGAGGAAGCCAGGCAAGCGCTATTGCGTGCCAGTACCACGCCGTGGCGTCGATGGCGATCTGACGGTATTCGACTCGCTTGAATCTGGACAGCGCGCAGAGGCAGAAGACCATTCCGAGCAGGCCGGCAATCAGATGGGCGACATGAACTCCCACGAGGAAGAAAAAACTGTCGGCCGGCGTCGTCCAGAGGCTGAATGCGAAGCCCTGCGCGGCCAACTGCTTGCAGGCCAGCGCTTGGCCGGCAACAAACAATAGGCCGAACGCCAAGGCGATGGCGATCCATGGCTGCGCGCGGCGCAATGCCGGCTTGCCCAATCCGAGCCACTCTTCAATAATGTCGAATTCGCGAAAGATCTGGCGGCGCGCCTTTTCTATCGAAAAACAACTGAGCAATAAAAATACGGTATTCAGAAACAGAATTGGAGGCAGGGCGCGCAAGTTTTCCGCCGGATGAGGCGTGCTGGATAGCAGGTCGATCGCGGTTTGGCGGGAGTAAATAAATCCGGCCAAAGCGGTGAAGAGCAGCAGATCGACGGCCAAAGCGCAGAAGACGAAGGTGCGCGCGCGATAAAGCCGTTCGCGTGGACCGCGGCCTGGCTGGTTGCCGTCGTCGCCATTACCGCCGCCACCGGTGGGTCTGCGGGCGACCGGCGGTTTGCCTCCGCTTCCAGGCGCTTTGCGCACGACGCTGGGCGGAAGAGGGGTGAACAGAGTGGGCATAAAGCTCTCTCGAAAGATGGCGCATTCCCGTGGAGATGCCTGTGGCCATTCGCGATGGCCGCGGTTCATCCATTAGGAATTCGATGCGAGGTTGTACAGGCCGGGGAAAGAGATCAGGAGGCAATTATAAGAGGAAAACGGAGCCGCGGGCGCGACTCCGTCTATTTTTCTTATGCGGCCGATTACCAACCGCGGGTTTGCAGCAGTTGCGACTCGTCGAGCGAGGCGGCTGCCAGGCCCTTCATGGTGCCGGTGACCTGTTCGCTGACCTCGGCCAAAATCTTTGGGTCGTTGTAGTGCGTGGTGGCGACGACGATGGCTTTGGCGCGGGAGATGGCCTCTTCGCGTTCCTTGGCGTCGTTTTCTACATCGAGCGGCGTGGCGCGCTCCTTCA